>NZ_JBCNBW010000020.1:0-59117 GCF_050478865.1 Aeribacillus pallidus
CACAGAATATGGTGATGAGACCGAATAAAAAAGGAGTGTTCGTTGGAATGTGTTCGTTGATCACATGTTTACTTTGGAATAACTGCACCTTAATGTGGTCATACGTTCCTTGTTGTTTTGTTTGTTCATATATTGAGTCGTGGTGGTTCTTCATGAATGATTTATACGTTTCTTCATTTTTCCATAACGCTAAAATACACGCTTCGTTCGGATTGGTGATGTTCCAGCCACCGAATTGTGCAATAAACCCTTCAACGTTTGTAAGTGGTTTCCATTCTTGTTGTCCCTTTGAAAATGCATCGCGACTGTTCTCTTTCACTTGGCATTGAATCCATTTGATTAGCATCGGTTTCCTCTCTCCTAATGTCTTTTAAATGATTATGTCGGTACTAAAATGACTTTTGAAGTGCAAAAAGCAAGTTTTTAGATGCATAAATCATGTGCAAAAATTTGAAATCGGTGCATAAAGGGCTCAATTGATGTTAGCCTAAAACATGAATACGGGTAATAGGAAATAAATGAAAATAAGTCATCATTATGTATGATTAGATTGGAGTATTCATCATATGAAAGTCATGTATCTAACCATTGAACTTATGATCGGGTTTTTCCTTCTTTTTATCATCGTCAAGTTGGTTGGAAAGAAAATCATTAATCAAATTACACCCTTCACTTTTATTGCCTCTATAGTACTGGGAGAATTACTAGGAAACGCAGTATACGACCATCAAATCGGTGCCTTTTATATTATTTACTCTATGGTATTATGGGGCGGTTTACTTTTTATCGTCGAATATCTTGGACAGAAGTTTCTAGCGTTTCGCGGCATATTTGAAGGAAAACCGTCTGCTCTTATTAAAAATGGAAAAGTTGATTATGAAGAATTGAAAAAGAATCGAATGAATATCAATCAGCTGCAAAGCTTACTTCGGCAAAGCGAAACCTTTTCTATTCGAGAAGTGGCCTTTTGTTATTTAGAAGCTAACGGCTCGATTAGCATTTTAAAAAAATCAAAATATCAAAAAACAACTCAGGGAGATTTTAATATGTCCATAAAACCTGTTTATGTTCCTGTCACTTTAATACGCGACGGTAAAGTTTTATGGGATGAACTAAATGATTTAGGTTTTAATGAGTCTTGGTTAAAAACACAACTCAAATCTCAAGGTATTTCTGATTATAAAGATGTTTTTTTAGCCGAATGGCTAGAAGATGACGGTTTATTTGTACAAACTTATTAACAAACCATTTCCCCTTTTTGTTATGTATGGATACTTTATACAAATTTAGATAATAAAACTTCCAATGAGAAATTATCTAACAGAAAATAGAGTTAACAATTAGTACCAATTAATAAGGAATGTTTACGCATATCCTCCTTCTACCAACGTTCTTTATTCTTACTTTGATGATGCCACGAAATATGATTTTTTTTAGGTCAAATGTTGGTGGAATCCCAAGATTAAAGGATCAATTTTTGGGGATACTTTAAGAGAAAATATATTAAGAGGTGAATTAATAATGGAACACTCTAGCCATACAGGTGAACATAAACATCGTCACAGTATTGCGTGTGGACATACAAAAATTCGACACGATGATCATATTGATTATGTGCATAATGGTCATCTTCACCACGAACATGAAAGTCACTGGGATGAATGTAAGATTCCAGTTAGCGAAACCAATCCTGATGAATGTCGACCTATTGCTTGTGGTTGTAACCACGATGATGATTGTGGGCATGAAATGGTCCCTCACGGGGATCATATGGATTATTTAGTTAATGGAAGATTACATCATGTTCACAATGGTCATTGTGATGATCATGGGCCTGTCGAAATTGTTACAATTAAATAAAGAGCCTGCAAAAAATTTTATGCAGGCTCTTTTTAGAGATTTAATATTTGTAAAAGTTCCTGTCTTTTCTACATTACGTACGAATTTTTTTCTTCCCCTTCCAAAACGTCAAAATTAAGTAAGCAGCCATTCGGCTCGTCATGTCGCGGACATCAACGGTCGGGTCAATTTCAACGATGTCCATCCCTTTTACTTTTTCGTGTTGAGCGACAAGTTCGATCGCCTCAATTAACGATTCGGAGTCCATACCGCCTGGGCCAATGGCTGGGCATCCAGGGGCAAACGCTTGATCTAGGACATCCATATCGACGGATACGTAAATACGGTCACAAGTAGTAGCTAATTGTTCTACACTGCGGGAAACGAGTTCCTTCACGCCTTGTTCGCGAACGTCTTTCATCGTATAGATGGTGACCCCTTGTTGCTGACCGAATTCGGTGTAACTTTTTCCGTTCATAAAATTCCGGATACCAATTTGAATGAGGTGCTTTCCTTGCAGTGCCCCCTTTTCTAGTAAACTTCGAAACGGGGTTCCGTTCGTCGGGCCGCCGTCTTGTAGGTTGCGTAAATCGTGATGGGCGTCAAATTGAATGACCCCAATTGTTCCGTATGCTTGCTGGAACGCATGAATCGATGGATAGCTAATCGAATGGTCTCCACCGAGTACAATCCAATTCGTTTCAGGATGACTTTTATATAAATCTACTAATGTATCATAAATTCGTTGCTGGGAGGTGACGATGTCAGTCGGATGCATTTCTACATCTCCAGCATCCCACCCCCGTTCGTCCCACAGGTCAATGTCATCGTCCACCGCATACGTACTAAAGGCTTGCAACGCTTGCCGAATCGTATTTGGAGCAAATGCGGCCCCGGAATGGCTGATGGATGACTTAGATAGCGGGGCCCCGACCAGTGCGACCACTGCTTCACTTACTTCTCCTTGAAACAGCTCTTTTCCTTTTCTCACAAACCGGTCTTGGAAAATGGCTGTTCCTGCTCGTTTAAGATACGGGCGATGAGACATACCCTTCGCCCCTTTCGTACACGATGTTTCCGGCCTTAATAACCGTATTCACATGATTGACACCATAATGGTAAGGCACATATTGATAGTTCGGCGCATCCCATACGACGATATCAGCAGGTCGACCGATGCGAATTTGCCCCGCGACATTCCCCCGGTTAATGGCGTACGCTGCATTGACCGTTACCGCATGCCAAATTTCTTCCGGCGTCATCTTCAGCTTCAAGGCTGCCAGCGACATAATGAATTGCAAGTTTTCCGTTGGTGAGCTTCCCGGGTTAAAATCGGTCGACAAGGCCACAGCGACTCCAGCTTCGATCATTTTCCGGGCTTTCGCATAGCTTTCCTTTCCTAAGTAAAAAGACGTACCTGGTAATAAAACGGCAATCGTATGAGAGGACGCTAATGCGTGGATCCCTTGATGGGATGCCCCAACAAGGTGGTCTCCACTAATCGCCCCAAGTTCTACCGCTAGTTCAGTCCCACCGAGCGGATCAATTTCATCGGCATGAATTTTCACGTCAAAGCCGTATTCTTTTGCTTTTTGTAAAAAGGCGCGAGATTGATCCACGGAGAATACGCCGGTTTCGCAAAAAATATCGACAAACTCGGCTAAACCTTGTTTTTTGATGTCCGGAAGCATAGCGAGCATCGCTTCTAAAAACGCATCCGGGTCCTCTTTATATTCTGTTGGGATGGCGTGCGCTCCTAAAAAGGTGGACACGACGTCGACTGGATGATGTTCGTTTAAGCGACGGGCTACTCGTAACTGTTTTAGTTCAGTCTCTTCATTCAGACCGTACCCACTTTTAGCTTCTACCGTCGTGATGCCATATGACATCATCCGTTGTAAATGAAACATCCCTTTTTCGAACAATTCCTCTTCGGTTGCCTGTCGTGTCGCTCGAACGGTCGATAAAATACCGCCCCCTTGCTTTAAAATGTCTAAATAAGGAACCCCTTGTTGTTTTAACGCCATTTCGTGTTCACGTGAACCTCCGAACACAAGGTGCGTATGCGGATCGACCAGTCCCGGTGTGACAAGCTTTCCATTCGCATTAATGAATCGGTCGTACTGTAGGTCGTTCACTTCCGCATCTTTTCCGATCCACACTACATTTCCGTCTTTTACCCCAATTGCCATATCAGTTTCGACCGACAACTGGTTCATGTCTTTTCCTTTAACGGGTCCGCCTGCTGCCATGGTGAGTAGCTGCCCAATGTTACGAATGACAAGATCGAGTTTCATTCTGTTCCTCCTTTGTCCATCGGAATGTAGATGCCTTTTTCTTTCGCCACTTGCTTCGCTTTTTCGTAACCAGCATCGACGTGACGAATAACCCCCATGCCAGGGTCGGTGGTTAATACGCGTTCGAGACGCTCGCGAGCCAGGTCTGTTCCATCTGCAACAACCACCATACCAGCATGTAACGAATAACCCATCCCAACGCCGCCACCGTGATGCACTGAAATCCATGAACCGCCAGCTGCTGTATTAATGAGTGCATTTAATATCGCCCAATCACCCACGGCATCACTGCCATCTTTCATCCCTTCTGTTTCTCGGTTCGGTGAGGCTACCGATCCACAATCTAAATGGTCACGACCAATAACAATCGGTGCTTTTAATTCGCCTTTCTTCACAAGTTCATTTATCGCAAGCCCCATTTTCACCCGTTCGCCGTAGCCTAACCAGCAAATACGAGCTGGTAGTCCTTGGAACGCGACTTTCTTTTGCGCCATATCAATCCAGCGGATGAGCGCTTCGTTTTCTGGGAACAGTTCTTTAATTAGAGCGTCGGTCCGATAGATGTCTTCTGGATCTCCTGATAAGGCTACCCAACGAAACGGTCCTTTTCCTTCGCAGAACAATGGACGAATGTACGCAGGAACGAAGCCTGCGAACGCAAAGGCATCTTCTACCCCTTCGTCTTTGGCGACTTGTCGGATGTTGTTTCCGTAGTCAAACACAATTGCCCCATTTTTTTGGAAGGCAAGCATCGCTTCAACATGTTTGGCCATAGACGCTTTCGAACGGGCGATATATTCTTCTGGACGTTCTTTTCGTAACGCCGCCGCTTCTTCTAACGTCATTCCTTCTGGTACATATCCATTTAACGGATCATGGGCAGACGTTTGGTCTGTAACGATGTCAATCGGAAACCCTTTTTGTAAAATTTCATGGTGAACTGTCGCTGCATTTCCAACTAACCCAATGGATAGCGCTTTTCCTTGTTGTTTTGCTTCTTGCGCCATCATTAACGCTTCTTCTAATGAAGTCGTCATACAGTCTAAATATTTCGTATCAAGGCGTTTTTGAATCCGGTCTGGATCAACATCAACCGCAATGACAACGCCTTCATTCATCGTTACCGCGAGCGGCTGAGCTCCACCCATTCCACCGAGTCCGGCAGTCAGTGTAATCGTTCCTTTGAGCGTGCCATTAAAATGCTTTTTTGCCACAGCTGCAAACGTTTCGTACGTTCCTTGTAAAATGCCTTGTGTACCGATGTAAATCCAGCTACCAGCGGTCATTTGGCCGTACATGATAAGACCTTTTTTGTCGAGTTCATGGAAATGCTCCCATGTCGCCCATTTCGGAACGAGCACGGAATTTGATAATAACACTCGTGGAGCGTGTGGATGCGTTTTAAATACTCCGACGGGCTTTCCGGACTGAATGAGCATCGTTTCATCGTTTTCTAACTTACGTAACGTATCGACAATCGCATCAAACGCTTCCCAATTTCGCGCCGCTTTACCGATTCCACCGTACACAATTAAGTCTTCCGGTTTTTCCGCGACTTCTGGGTCTAAGTTGTTGTACAACATGCGAAGAGCCGCCTCTTGTTCCCAGCCTTTACACTCTAGTTCCAACCCTTTTTTTGCGCGAATTACACGTTTCATTTGTTCCATTCCTATTTCCTCCTTACTTGATTTTGTTTGTTCGAAGTTTTTTCTGGAAAAAAGTGAACCAATCAAACTGTTTTAACCACGTATTCATTGCTTCAATGTCATCCGAAAATTTGCGGTCTTTCACGATGCGCGGAACGATTTTTCTCGCTTCCTCGTAAAAAGCTCTCGTATTGGATGCCATCCCTTCGACTCCCCGATACGCGACCGCCTCCATCGCACAAATGAGCTCAATGGCTAACACGCGACGGACATTTTGCAAAATCATATACGCGTGACGCGCCGCAATCGTCCCCATGCTCACATGGTCTTCTTGATTCGCAGAAGAAGGAATGGAGTCGACACTAGCCGGATGAGCGAGCGTTTTATTTTCAGATACGAGCGACGCCGCACAATATTGCATAATCATCGCCCCTGATTGTAAGCCCGGCTCCGGACTTAAAAATGGGGGCAGATCGTTTAACTGTGGATTGACTAGACGCTCAATGCGCCGCTCAGAGATATTCGCGAGTTCGGATAAGGCGATTTTCATAAAATCCATCGCTAACGCAATCGGCTGTCCATGAAAGTTGCCCCCTGAGATGACTTTTCTTTTGTCCGGAAAAATAAGCGGATTGTCCGTTGCGGCATTTATTTCGATTTCCAGTTTTTCTTTTACATAATCGAGCGCTTGCCAGGACGCTCCGTGCACTTGTGGAATACAGCGTAGCGAGTACGCATCTTGGACACGCAGCTCCCCTTGGCGAGTAGTCAATTTACTATCGTGTAAATAGATTCTTATTCGACGGGCAACCTCGACTTGCTGTGGATACCCACGTACAACATGTACGTCTTCATCAAACGCATCGACAATTCCACGAAGTCCTTCCATCGTTAGGGCAGCTATCATTTCACTTTCATACGCCATCGTTTCTGCTTCTAAATACGCCACAACACCGACGGCCGTCATCGCTTGTGTTCCATTGATGAGGGCTAACCCTTCTTTTGCCTCTAAAGTAATAGGAGCAATCCCTTCCTTCGAAAGAGCCTCTATGGCTTTGACACGAGCTCCCTTGTAAAAGACCTCACCTTCTCCCATTAAGACGAGGGCTAAATGGGAAAGAGGGGCTAAATCGCCGCTTGCTCCTAACGACCCTTGTTGAGGTACGACCGGATGAATTTCGGCGTTCAATAATTGAAGAAGCCGTTCAATGACGACAGGCCTTACGCCGGAGAAGCCTTTTAGCAACGCATTCGCTCGAAGCAACACCATCGCTCGTGACACTTCTTCTGGAAATGGATCGCCTACCCCGCACGCATGCGACTGAATTAAATTGTATTGCAGCTCTTTGACGTCTTTTTCATCAATTAACACATCGCTAAACTTCCCAAATCCCGTATTGATTCCGTAGACGACTCTTTTTTCTTTTACCACTTGTTCAACCGCTTTTCGGCTTTTCTCTACTTCTTGCCAACTATCTGGATGGGCTGAAACAAACACTTTTTCCAAGACGACTTTTCGAACGTCTTCTATCGTCAACGAATGACCGGTTAACACGACCATCTCATCCACCTCTTATCCCTTTAATGTAATAAAGAAGGAGGCTTCTTCTCTACCATAACTGGTATGAGAGAAAGCCTCCTCTTGACTAATCACTCTAGACTTTTTCTTCTACTATATTTATATGTGATTGATTCCTAATCCGATTGTTTCATGCTCTAACCCGCGGACCGGGGCGCCAATCGTACCGTAAAGCGCAACGGCAATCCAATCTCCTTCCTGCACATTTTCGTACGGATTCCCGCGGACGACGGAAAAACGCAATCCGACGGTACGCATCAATCCCCCTAGTTCGACTTGGCCTCGCGTCATCCCTTGTACGGCTTCAATGACCGAATGGTATAACGCATGCATTTCCCGATACAATGTGCTATCAACGACACCGTTTCGTTTTGCCGCCGTTTCAATCGCAGCGACAATTTTTTGCGAGTCCATCGAACCTACTTTTCCTATACACCATTTCCATCCATGCTCGTGTAATAGAGATTGGAGCTCAGCCTGTTCATGTTCATCTGCCATCGCCAGTAAAATGGCGTTACGACCGATACGAAGATGTTTATCTTTTAACACAAACTCACCTAACAATTTAAAATTTTCTAAACTAACTAATAACTTAATTTTATTGTAAAGGTTTTCAAACTTTCATGTCAATAAAAATATGTCAACCTTTTACAAGTTAGATAACTACCACATTAGCAAAATAAAGAATAGGTCCTGTTGACAAGTATCATTATTTTTAAGAAAATTGTCCTGTATTTTCATTATTTTACTATAATATTATTTTTATCCTTTACAGTAAATTTTCGTTTTTTTTATACAAGAAGCCATATTGTTTAATTTTTCCTTTTTAAAATGGTATTTACAAAGGATATTTAAGGAGGTATTTGATTCGTGAAAAAATTATTTCCTATTTTAATGGTGATGCTCATCCTTATTGCTGGATGTGCACAAGGAGAACAAGCAACGAAGAAAGATGAACTCACCATTGGAATTGTTTTATCGGATAGCGGCCTTGGAGATGGCTCTTTTAACGATTCTGCTTTTCGCGGACTCGAAAAAGCTCGAGATGAACTCGGTATTTTATTTGATTATAAAGAACAACCGGATGGAAACTACGAACAAGCATTGAATGAACTAGTTGCAGAAGGATATGACTTAATTATTGGACTTGGCTTTTCGATTCAAGAAGCGCTTGAAAAGGTAGCGAAAGAACACCCCGAACAACAATTTTTATTAATTGATGGATATAGCGAGCTTAAAAACGTGATGTCCATTACCTTTAAAGAGCAGGAAGCCAGCTTTTTAATTGGTATGATTGCGGCGATGCAATCAAAAACGAATACGCTTGGCTTTATCGGGGGTGCCGATGTACCAGTCATCCACCATTTTGAATTGGGCTTTATCCAAGGGGCTCAATACATCAATCCCGACATCGAAGTGATGGTCGAGTATGCGAACAATTTTGGTGATGCTCAACTTGGACAAGCCATTGCACAAAAACAAATCGAAAGCGGGGCGGACTTTTTATATCCAGCAGCTGGGTTTACTGGAATTGGTGCGTTAGAAGAAGCACAACGTCGACAAATTTATGCTGCTGGCGTTGACTCCGACCAGTTCTTTATTGCCGAAAAAGCGATTGTCACTTCGATGTTAAAAAACATTGATGTAGCTGTTTACGAAGTGGCGAAAAGATTAAAGGAAAACGGAGAAGTAGACGGTACGCATTTGGAATTAGGTCTAAAAGAAAATGGGGTCGGACTTGCCCCGATTCGAGTGATTGACCTTTCCGAAGACCAACTACAACAAATTGAAAAAGCGAAACAAAAAATCGTTTCAGGCGAAATTACTGTTCAATCAGAAAAATAAACAAGAGGAGTAGGTAACATTGACCTTACGAAAACGATTGTTAATCTTAGGCCTTATTCCCGTTCTTATTGCATCGATCATGATTGGATTTATCTTGTTCCAAATTGTACAAATTCAAAGTTCGTCTAAAGAAGATGTTCAAATTTTATTGGACGTTGAACAACTTAACGGGGATTTCATTATTACTAAACAAGCGTTAGCCAACTATGCATTTAATCCATCGGAAAGCTACAAAACGGAAGCGCTCGCCCAATTACAAGTTGTTCAAGATGAGTTGACTCAATTAAAAAGGAAATTAAAAACAGAAGAACATATCGCGATTTTACAAAAAATGAACCAAAAATTTGATAATTTATACCATGCCTCTCAAGAAGCGTTATCATCTGGAAATTTACCGGAAGTAAAACGCCAATCGATACGAATTTCCGGTATTTTAAACGATATGCATTTACTGTCGCTTCGCACATCCCAATGGCATGGTGATATCGTTGATCAAACGAAGAAAAAAATCGAATTTATTATTACTTCATCCATTATCGGAAGTATTATTCTCGTTGTCGGTTCTACTTTCGTTTCTTGGTATTTAGGAAAACAAATCACAAAGCCTATTCATCAGCTCGTTCAACAAGCAGAACAAGTGGCTAATGGGGATTTAACGGTGCAATTAACGGATGATCGTCATAAAAAATCAATCGTGGAGATTGGAAAACTGACTGGTGCATTCGAACATATGGTTCATAACTTAAAACAAACGGTACAATCCGTCGATACCATTGGAACAGAAGTAAAGCAATTTACTGAAGAAATATCCAATCAAATGCAGAGCTTACTTGAAAGTAGCAACCAAATCGCTGTTTCGACTGACGAATTAGCACGAGGAAGTCAAGACATTTCCGAAAACATTCAGTCTACTGCTTCCTTAATGAACTCGATTAGCGAAGAAATGACCCATAGTTTGCAAGAAAGTCAGCAGTCGTCCCACTTTAGCAGCCAGGCACTTACTTCTGTGAAGCATGGACGTGAAAACGTACAAAAACAACGTGAATTAACAAATCTTGTTTCCGAATCAACGGATAACATTCTACGAGCCGTTGAAGAATTCGCCAACTATACATCAAAAATTGAAGAAGCAGCCAATGCGGTAACCTCCATTGCTGAGCAAACAAACTTACTTGCCTTAAACGCAGCCATTGAAGCAGCACGTGCAGGAGAAGCCGGAAAAGGATTTGCTGTCGTTGCCGAAGAAGTTCGAAAGCTTGCGGATGACTCCAAATTAGCAACTGAATCCATTACATCGATGCTTGGCTACATTAATCAAGGTACCCAAGCTATTGTTGATGCCGTACGTCAAGGAAAAGGCATCTCCCAAGAACAAATGCAATCTATGGATCAAATTGAGCAATCGTTTGAATCTATTATGCGTAACGTCACTAAAGTATACGACCAATTAGATCAACTTTGTGAAACGTTAACAGAAACCAATCACAAAACCGAAAACATTAACATGGCCATTGAAAATATAAGTGCTGTGACCGAAGAAACAGCCGCCGGTACAGAAGAAATTTCGGCAACCACTGAAGAACAAGTGAACGCCTTTAAACATATGACCGATCAAGTAAAAGTGCTTGAACAAAAAACAGAACAATTAAAGAAAGAACTAGAACGTTTTCAATTATAATCAACTAGCTGACCTCCATATCGGGTGAGGTCAGCTTTTTTATTTGTAATATGATTTCACAAATATTAAATTTTTTTTACAACCGATTAGCTGGTCAATGAATAAAGCCGATTCCTATCAGCTTTCGGCCGATTCCCTTTTGTAACATTCCACAAGTACCATTCATTTCCTGAAAAACAACCGTCATAGTTCCTTTATACTTTATGAATGGTATAGTATCCGAATTAATGTGGAGGTTGAAGCTACATATGTTTTCACCAACAGATATAGGAATCGACTTAGGTACAGCAAATATATTAGTATATACAAAGAATAAAGGCATTGTTATTAACGAGCCATCCGTCGTGGCCGTTGACATTGAAACAAAAAAAGTTCTTGCTGTAGGAACGGAAGCAAAAAACATGATTGGAAAAACACCTAGTAACATCCAAGCAGTCCGCCCCTTAAAAAACGGAGTGATTGCTGATTTTGATATGACAACGGAGATGTTAAAACTATTAATGAAAAAAGTGAGTAAAAAAATCGGTATATCCGTACGAAAGCCGCGAGTGGTCGTTTGTACGCCATCGGGGGCAACGGCGGTTGAACGGCGTGCGATTCATGATGCTGTGAAAAGCTGTGGGGCCAAACAAGTGATCTTAATTGAAGAGCCTGTTGCAGCCGCTATTGGAGCTGACCTTTCCGTTTCCGAACCAGTGGCCAACGTGATTGTAGACATTGGGGGCGGGACAACTGAAGTGGCGATCATTTCGTTCGGTGGCATCGTAACGTCCCAATCGATTCGAATCGGTGGCGACAAACTCGACGATGACATTATTCAATACGTACGTAAGCACTATAATCTCCTGATTGGTGAGCGAACAGCCGAAGAAGTAAAAAAACAAATCGGAAATGCGCTCGCCGATCACGAAGAACAAACAATGGAGATTCGCGGCAGAAATTTAGTGACAGGTCTACCAAAAACGATTACATTAACTTCAACAGAAATTCATACAGCCATTAAAGAATCTCTTCAAGACATTTTAAATATCGTTAAAGAAACACTCGAACATTGTCCACCGGAACTAAGCGGCGATATCGTTGAACGCGGGGTCGTACTCACTGGTGGCGGGTCCCTTTTAAACGGCTTACAAGAATGGATTAGCCAAGAAATCGACGTTCCTGTTCACATGGCTCCAAATCCATTAGAATCGGTTGCTATTGGGACCGGTCGTTCATTACACGTGATGAAAAAATTAATGCAGTTGGCGTAGAAATCAATTGCTTATAGAAATTAGATTTGGTTCAAAAGCTGTTAGGTTTGGCACATAGATTCCTAGTTTGGTAAATACATTGCCAGATTGGGCTTATAAAACTTAGATTTAAGCACATAGAATATACCTAATTCGGCATATAGGATACCTGTTTGAACACACAAAACGAAAACGCCCGTGGCCAAAGCCCGGGCGTTTCCAATATTATTGATGTACCGTACCATCCATGTATTTTCGATGTTCTAACGTAATAGCTTGAGCCCATTGTAAAAGAGTAGATCTTTCAAAATAAACCGTCCCATCAATCACTGTATATGGCAGCATGGTACCTGAAAAACTACTATTTTGGTCTAAACGTAATTGTTCTGTCTTGATAATTCTTTTTAATTCTTCTGTCGATAAACCAAGGAGCTCAGCAGCTTCATCTATATCTAGGAGAACACTGCCTTGATCATTTTGTTGACTTTCCAATCCGTTGTGGACACCAAGGTCATTTTTGGCAGAAATCAAGTAACAGCCCGCTACAATCGAGATCGCCAGAATTATAGAAGCTACTATCGTTTGTTTGACGCCCAACCCATTCACCCTTCCATTTTTTACTATATATCTATCTTAACATAAACACCTAATTTAAACATGAAGTTTTACTCATACGGTCGTTTTTGATAATAGAAGTTCGGTGAAATCATCGTGTTGTCATACGGTTGGTGAAAAATATGGGTCGTTGCTGGTGAGACTGGCGGAATGAGCCATGTCCAGTCACCCGTTACATGACGACAGACGGCAGCTTCCTGTTGTTCAAACAATTTAAATTGTTGCGCAGCGGTATGATGATCGACGATGCTCACACCGTGTTTTTTATAGGAATGAAGTACCGCGATATTTAACTCAATGAGTGCTTTATCTTTCCATAGCGTGCTATTTTTACTTGTATCCAGTCCCATCCACTCGGCGATTGTTGGGAGCATGTTGTACCGATAGTCGTCTGCTAAATTGCGCGCACCGATTTCCGTTTCCATGTACCACCCGTTAAACGGGGCCGCGGTGTACCGAATGCCGCCAATTTCTAAATACATATCCGAAATAATCGGTACCGCATACCATTTTAACTGTAAGTCAGCAAACCAAGGATACTCTGGATGTTCAAGCGGAACTTCCTTTACGACTTCTTTTAGAATATCAAACCATTTTGGTTGTTGACCATTCACTTGGATCACTAACGGCAGAACATCAAACGGCGTTCCTTCCCCTTGCCAACCGAACGACTGACACGCTTTCGTAAACGATATGGAGGATGAATCACCGATGATGCCTTCGTGCGTTTCGTAACCGGCATACCGAATTAACTGGTGATTCCAAATACGAACCTGTTCTTTCCCATTGTGTTCCGGCGCAAACACGGTAATCGTTGGGCGAATTTTTCCTTCATTCGTGGCAAAATCAATGTGATGGATTAAATGGTCATAAATTTCTTCTTCAGTCATTGCACCGCGTGCATCAAACACGTGTAACGATTGCCAAAACAGTCGCCCAATACAGCGGTTACTGTTTCTCCACGCCATGCGCGCCCCGTGAGCTAACTCTTCATACGTATGCTCATAAAATCCGTCCCGCTCAATCGCTTCACGAATATCTTTTTTTCGCCTTTCAATATCCGCTTCGCTCTTTCCGAGTTCTTTATAACAAACATCAATAAATGTCGACGCTTCTTGCCATAACCGTTGTTGTTCCATGTTGTTCACCCGTTACATACAATTTATATCCATCTTATTGAAATAATACATTTTGTCCTGGTCTTAATGGTGACAGTTTCGTGAATATTCTTTGAATGAAAAAGATGTAAAAAAAGATGAGCAGCGAAAGCCACTCATCTCTATCGATTGTCGACTTTTTCTGGATATAGATCATGATTCATTAAACGGTATTCGGCCATTTTTTCGTATTTCGTTCCCGGTTTCCCGTAATTGCAATATGGGTCAATGGAGATGCCGCCTCGAGGAGTGAATTTTCCCCATACCTCAATATATTTTGGATCCATTAAGTCGATTAAGTCGTTCATGATAATATTGACACAATCTTCATGAAAATCACCATGATTTCGGAAGCTAAATAAATACAATTTTAACGATTTACTTTCGACTAACTTCTTATCAGGAATGTAGCTAATATAAATGGTCGCAAAATCCGGTTGGCCAGTTTTTGGACACAAGCTTGTAAACTCTGGGCAATTAAATTTGACAAAATAATCTCGGTCAGGATGTTTATTGTCAAATGCCTCTAAAATATCAGGTGAATATTCATAAATGTATTTCGTTCCTTGGTTACCTAGTAAGCTTAAATCTTTTAATTCTTCATCTTTTCTTCCACTCATGGGTAATCCTCCTTTTCACCTGCCGTGTAGGGAGGACGGAGAGGAACTATGAACTTGAAAAACAAAAAAACCATACCCTCCATGGATATGGCGAATGCAAATCCATAGTTTTTTATAGAGGGTTAAGCTATGAACCTCTCCCGTCTACACGGGGTTATCCAGTTGTTTCACAAACTTAATAGTAGAGAATTCACTGGTCCTTGTCAATGGAAAGGATATGAAACGAAAAAGGGCCTTCACTAGGAAGGCATTCCTCTATTTAATATAGGAATTATACAATCTTATTCGCCTAATTTAACTAATTCCGCCCCTAAATATTGCGCAATCGCAAGCATACCGTATTGGCCTGCTTTTTCTTCTGCCTCTTTGTTGTAGTTCGTATTCGTATTTACATCGTAAGTGTACACGTTGCCATTTTTATCTTGTATCATTTCGATACCCGCTATGTGGATGCCTTGTTCACGTAAAAAGTCTTCATATTTCGCTAAAATCGGGTGCTTAAATCCTTCAATAATTTCGAATTTAGGTCGTTGCTTCGTATCCTCTCCTACCGGACAAAAGGCATCGCCAATTTGGCAAACATCCGCCGGACACAATTCAAACCCCTCGGATGTGTCGACGCGAACAGCGTATAAAAACTTCCCGCCGACAAATTCACAGCGAATAATCGATTGGTCTGGTGACTCAATATATTCTTGCACCAGAGTGATTCCATCGATTGGCTCTTCAAACGTAGGGCCATTGACGTAGTCGGCTAACTGGTCAACCGAATGAAACAGTTGAACGCCTAATCCTTTTCCCGCACGATTATGTTTCGTAATAAAGGAAGGAGCGTTTAATTGTTTCGCTGCTTCTATGATTTGCTCTTTCCCTACCGCAGCGATCGTTTTCGGTGTTTGAATGCCATGACGTTGAAGCGCCATATATTGATGGACTTTACTAACTTCTAAACGAATCGCTCCTGAACCGTTAATCACTTTCCGGCCGTGACGTTCTAACCAGGTCAATACCGCTCCCGTTAACTCCGGTGCAAACCGGTGATCACGCGTATGTGAAGACGCACTGATCCGATTATAAAACACTCCATGCGGCGGCTCTTCCCATAACGGGACCATTCCTTTATCTAAAAACCATTCTTCATACGGTAGCTGTAATTCATCTAATCGTCTTGTTAAATGAACGGTCCACTCTTCATTTTCATGGATAACGTAAATTTTTTTCATCTTTATCCCCCATAAAGTTGATAAGTTTAGTTACCTTTACAGTACCATATAGTGAATGTAGTGGGAACTCATATTTTTTAAAACGACTGAGCGTTAATGTCTCTTTAAAAGATAATTATGAAGCTTTTTCCCTTTGCCTACGATGAAAATGTCCCATTAAATTCGTTTTACTTTTTTCTTTATCTCCCATAACTCTTTCAAAACCGGCATTTCATTCATTTCTTCATCGGTTACTTCTTCCCAATAAATTCCGTTCGGCTTTTCATATGGGGAATCGGTCTTCATACATCCTTGTTCTGTGACAATCCAATCGACGATTACATCATACCGGTCTTTTGGGACATCCTCCTCCACTACTTGAACCGAATGAACGGTCGTCACCACCGGCATGTGCGGTTGACCAAGCTCCCGAAGAATGGCATATTCCCGATCAGAATATCCTTCCCCTTTTCCGATACGGCGCCCATCTTTGGTGACAGCGACGGAACCAGCTACAAACAAATCAATCGTCGGTATTTCGGTTAACGGTATTTCCTGACCATACGTCCGAATATGCTTTAAACTGGCGGCTTTTCGTTCCTCTCCTTTCGGTACCCACTCTGGTTTTACAAGGATAAATCCTGCGCGTAGCCGTGGAGTAGGCACAAGTAACGTTTTTCCATCTACTAACACTTGCGTTCGCAGAGGAAGCTGGGGGGCATCTGGATTGACTTTCACCGTTTTCGCTTCTTGATACTCTTTTAATGTGGTCACGTGATGAGCCGCCTGTTCTGCTCCTTTAAAATTTGGGATACGATGGGTAAGCGGAAACGGGAACCTGCCGAGCTTTTTTTCGGTTAACGTGTTCCAAACGCGGTGACGAATTGTGTCTTTGTCGATCATGGAGTTGCTCCTTTCATGATGATTACTAAAAAATTTTGCTATTATAAATTATTTTTTAGCATTTTTTCTGTACGGTAATCTCTTATATATATCAACTGTCTGCTGATTACTTTCTGTTTATCTGATTTTACTTTACATTCCATGCCGAATACTTTCTGTTTATCCGATTTTACTTTACGTTCGATGCCAAATACTTTCTGTTTATCCGATTTTACTTTACGTTCCATGCCGATACTTTCCGTTTATCTGATTTACTTTACGTTCCATACCGATACTTTCCGTTTATCCGATTTTACTTTACGTTCGATGCCAAATACTTTCCGTTTATCCGATTTTACTTTACGTTCGATGCCGATACTTTCCGTTTATCCGATTTTACTTTACGTTCCATGCCAAATACTTTCAGTTTATCCGATTTTACTTTACGTTCCATGCCGATACTTTCCGTTTATCCGATTTTACTTTACGTTCGATGCCAATTCCGACCTTTGGGTATTGTTTATTATCCCGTGGATGTAAAGTTCGATGTCTTGGCGTTCATCTCCTTCATCTCAAGTTGAATGAAAAGCAATAAAAACAAATAATCCCCGATCATCAAGACCGAGGATTCGAGGTGGATTATCATGCTTCGTCTGCCTCTTCTTCAAGCTTCGTCTGTTCCGTTATGTCATCGTGGTCAGGGAAAATGATACCTAATTCCTCTAATTCCGCTTTTAACGCCTCAAAGACTTCATTTTTAATCTCTTTTAATTCTTTGCCGTCTGTTTCAATGCCTAGTTCTTGAGCTTTATTGAGAAGTTGCGCTTCATGGATTAGTTTGTGCAGTTCTCTCGTTTCTTTTCCTTCCGTCTCAATTCCTAGTTCCTCCGCTTTAGCGACAATGGCTGCATCACGAACTTCCTTCGCTAGTTCACGTAACTGTTTTCCTTCCGTTGAGATGCCAAATTCTTCTGCTTTCTCGTATAATTTCGCTTCTTTTACTTCTTTACGAATGTCACGTAATTCCTTTCCTTCTGTTTCAATACCGTATGTTTCAGCTTCTTGGAGAAGTTTCGCTTCAGCTACTACTTTCGCAATTTCTTTTAATTCTTTACCGTTTGTTTCAATACCTAGCTTGTCGGCTTCTTCGAACAAATGAGCTTCTCGAACTTCATTCGCTACTTCTTTTAACGTTTTTCCTTCTGTTTCAATCTCATATGTTTCAATTCCCTTTAAAATAAAATTGATATTTTTTCCTTTATGCATGAACTGATGATGGTGGCCAATATGTTTCCATTTAAAATCTCCGTAGTGCTCTTCCATGTCAAAAGGGGCTTCACTGCCAAATGAATCTTCATAAGAGAATTCGGCTTCAGGTGATTCTTCTGCAAAAGCTGGAATAGACGTTAACACTCCTAAAGATAAAATGCATGTTGTTAATACACCGATCGTTTTCTTTTTCATCATTCATCATCCTCCTATTTTTGGTTGATGTTGTTTACACTTCAAAGTGTACCCAGCAAATATGTCAATCATATGACGAAAACGAATAAAATTTTTGAAATTAGGAAGATGAAATGATGAAATTTTTATGACGAAAAAACCGTCGCCTTTTATAGACGACGGTTTAACGGTTAATCATTTTTTTGTAAAGGGGCACACGATTGTCGGAGGATCATTTCATGATTCACCGTAATTTGTTTCGCTGCGATTTGCGGATGGTGAATCGCCTGTAATAAACAATTCGCTGCCTCGTATCCTAAATCAAATATGTTCACCTCAACGGAGGATAGCGCCGGTTGAGTGTAGTCGGCAATCATTAAATTGTTGAAGCTAATAACGGACACATCTTGGGGAACACGAATCCCCATTTCATGTAAGGCTGCTAATACCCCAAGGGCCATAATATCGTCGGTAACAATAAGAGCCGTTGGAAACTCTTTTAATGAGAGGTATTTTTTCACCGCATTTTTTCCGCTTTCTTGAACGAACTCTTGGAAAATCGTATATTCGTTTCGATATGGTAAATTGGCAAGACGCATCGCCCGTTCATAGCCTTGTAACCGGTCAATCGTAACGACTAAATCTAACGTACCAGCAATAAAACCGATACGTTCATGACCAAGAGAAATTAAATAATCCGTTACTTCTAACGCTGCTTTTACATTATCGTTATCAACATGATGAATATCGTCTGTATATTTATAAGGTTTTCCGATTACCACAAATGGAAATTGTTTTTCGTATAAATAGTGCATAATTTGATCATCAACTCTTGAGTATAGCAGGACAATGCCGTCGACTCGATTTCCTTGCACCATTTTGACGACATCTTCAAATATTTCTTCTTCTGTTTGCCCCGTCGTCAGATAAAGGGCATATTCCTCTTCATACGCTTTAGCACTGATTCCTCGAATCACTTCTGGGAAGAATGGATTTTGTAACACTTTCCCTGTCGCGCTTGGCATGACGATTCCTAAAGCTTGGGTCGATTTGTTTGCTAAGCTTCGGGCATTTAAGTTGGGATGATACCCGAGCTGCTCCATCGCTTCACGAACTTTTACTTTTGTCCTCTCACTAATTCGTGGACTATCTGCAATCACCCTCGATACGGTCGATGGGGCCACATTCGCCAATTTCGCGACATCTTTAATCGTCACTCTCATGTCATGCCCTCCTCCGTTCATCTTATTGTACTATGTTTTTGGTCTTTCGACACCATCCGTGCTGGAGAGGGGTCGTTTTTTAATGCCAGTTCATATTTTCAAAAGCCAGCCCACTGATGGTTAGTCGACGAATCGGGTGCTTACGATTGCTTATCTCCCACTTAAACTTCTTTGAATATGCTATGTTTTGAAGTGGGAGTCTTAACGCCAGTTCAAACGGGATAAAACATCCCCCTTAGAATCAGGGGGATGGTGTTACTTCGTTCTTACTTCAAAAAAAGTGGCAGATGAATCGACAACTTGACCGTTTAACGTCACCTGTCGATTTTCGGCTCCGTGAATAACAAAGACGATTTTTTCCCACGCAGGCGTTAGTCCTTGGTGGACATTGTTCCATTCAATATTCACGTTGGTCGATGTATAATGAACTTCAATGTTCTGTTCGAAATAACAACCCTGTTCAAACTCAAATGTGGTTCCATCATCTTCATACAATGTAAAAGTGGAAGTTCCTTCTTCAAGACCGTACAAATGAATGGTCAATTGACGGTCCGCTTCAGCGGTATTCCTTTTCACTTCACCATGAGGCAAAATGGCCCCACTTTTGATGAAAATCGGTAGTGTATCAAGAGGAGCTTCAACCATGATATATTGGCTGCCTACGATCCTTTCATCGGTCCAATAGTTATACCATTCACCTTCCGGAAGATAGACGACACGATACTTTTGACTTGGTGACATCACTGGAGCAATCAGCACATCCGAACCGAGCATAAATTGATCATGCATTTCGTATGTTTCCTTGTCTTGTGGATATTCCAAAACCATTGGTCGCATCACAGGAACTCCTGTTTGAGCTGCTTCACGGAAGAGGGTATAAATATATGGCAACCATTGATACCGTAACCCAATGTACTTTTTGGCGATTTGTTCTACTTTTTCACCGAACATCCACGGTTCTTGTCTTTTCGTTTGAATCGCACTATGGTTACGGAAAAACGGGAAAAACGCTCCTACTTGGATCCACCGGGCGAACAACTCTGGTGTACAATCATGAGCAAACCCTCCAACATCAATACCACAAAACGGAACCCCTGACATCCCGAGGTTCATACACATCGGTAAGGACATTTGGAGATGTTCCCAAAAGCTGCGATTATCCCCGGTCCATACAGCAGCATATCGCTGAATGCCCGAAAAACCGGCCCGCGTCAGAACAAATGGCCGTTTTCCGTTTAGCAATCGTTTTAATCCACTGTAGGTGGCCTCACCCATATACAAACCATACACATTATGAAGTTCCCGATGTGATTTCTTTTCACCATCTTGGTTATGAACGACTTGAACATCCATTGTTTTCGTTTCGTTAAAAACAGCTGGTTCGTTCATATCGTTCCAAATGCCTTCAATACCTAACTCTGTATAAAATGAATGTTGGTTCCCCCACCACGTTCGGACGTTTTTATTTGGAAAATCAGGAAAGACGCTTTTTCCAGGCCACACGTCCCCTGTATACAAGGTTCCGTCCATATATTTACAAAATAAATCTTTTTCTACACCATCACGATACACATCGTACTCGGAGTCCACTTTTACTCCGGGATCGACAATCGGAACTACATGCACCCCAGCTTGATTCAGTTCTTCTACCAGCTCTTTTGGGTGTGGATAGCGGAACGGATCAAACGTAAATACGCGATAACCATCCATATAATGAATATCTAAATAAACCGCATCAAGAGGAATGTTCCTTTTTTGAAACTGATTGACTAATTCCCGAACCTCTTCGGCCGTTTCATAGCTATAACGAGATTGGTGGTAGCCAAAGGCCCATTTCGGTGGTAGTGGCATCCGTCCAGTTAGTGATGTGTATTGTTGAATAACCTCTTTTAACGTCGGTCCGCCGAAAATGTAATAATCGAGTTGTCCCCCTTCGGCTGAAAATGAGTACTCGTTGTCACTTGATTTTAAGTCAAAGACCGTTTTAAACGTGTTATCAAAATATAAGCCGTACGCCTTCCCTTCGTTTAACGCGAGGAGAAACGGAATCGATTGATATAACGCATCAATTTCCGGATTATGTGGGGCGTATACATCGGAGTTCCACATCGTCATTTTTTCGCCGCGCTTGTTTAAAAAGCTCGTTTTTTCTCCGAATCCGTAAAAATACTCTTCTTCCTTCATTTCTTTATACCCAATGACATGGCGTTCGTTCGTATAGCCCATTCCCTTTTCTCCATCTTTGACAAGAAGGCGACCTGTTTTATCTTTTATAGCGATGCGTAACGGCGACTTATGAAGATCGATTTGCAGCTTACGAGTGGCGATGAGCAGGCGTTCGCTATACTCTTCCATTTCAAATGATACATCTTCTCGCTCCTTAATCACCGCCACTGACGTAGCTAATGTTGGCGTTTGTAACGGGTTCATCACCACACGAACAATCTCTTCGGTGTAAAACAAAATCGCGACATCGCCATTTTCACATTGAAGATGAATCGTTCCATCCTCGACTGCTACTTGACGGACGGAACCGATGTCTTTAAAAGTTGAAGACGTTTTCGATTGATTTTTTCCTGGATGGATCATAAAACTCGTATCGTTCATCACTACCACCCTTTCGATTTTTTACCCTTTCGTTCCTCCAGCCGTTAAACCTGACACAAAATATTTTTGTAAAGACAAGAATAATAACGCAATTGGAATCGCAATTAAGACGGAACCAGCAGCAAATTCCGTAAATTTATTGTTAAATTGGTCGGACACTAAGCTATAAAGACCAACAGCGAGGGTGTATTTTTCTTCTGAACGTAAAATCAATGACGCTAAAATAAACTCGGCAAACGGTCCGATGAACGAGAACAAAGCCACTACCGCTAAAATCGGTTTCGATAACGGCAAAATAATTTGGAAGAAAATGCGTAAGTGACCGGCACCATCCATCCGAGCGGATTCATCTAACTCACGCGGAATGGTATCGAAGTACCCTTTCGCTAACCACGTATTCATCGGAATTCCCCCACCTACATAGAGGAGAATTAATCCTAGATGAGTATCCATCAGCTTTAACATGGAAAGTAACACGTATAAAGCGATAATTGCTACAAATTGGGGAATCATTTGTAAAATTAAAAACGTCATGAGTCCATATTTACGACCGGTAAAGCGGTAACGTGAAAACGCATAGGCAGTCAGTCCGACTAAAATAACGGAAAAAATCATCGTAAGTCCTGACACTTTTAACGTATTCCAATACCATTGCAGGAACAAGGAATCCTCTCCAAACAGGTCTTGATAGTGGCTAAGCGTCGGATTTTCAGGAATCATCGTGGAGCTCATTAAACTGTTTCCTGGATTTAATGAAGCCCCGATGACCCATAAAATGGGATAAATAACGATAAACATCGCAACAAACAAGACGAGATAAGACAACGTTAAGCGGATGATTTTCGCTGTTTTCATACTCATATTACATCAAATCCTCTTCTTTAAATGATCTTGTTCTCTTAAACTGAATCACCGCAAAGGTTACAATGATAATCCCAAGTATTAACGTGATCGCTGCTGCAATGCTGTATTGAGCAGAATTTAACGTTAACTTATAAATCCACGAAATGAGAATATCGGTACCACCCGCTTGTTGCTGACCGACGATTGCTGGTCCGCCGCTGTTAAATAGGTAAATAATATTGAAGTTATTGAAGTTAAACGTGTATTGCGTAATTAAAATGGGAGCCGTTGCGTATAAAATCATCGGCAACGTAATGTTACGAAACTTTTGCCAAGGTGTTGCCCCGTCCATCGTAGCGGCTTCATATAAATCATCTGGTATCGCTTGTAACACCCCAGTTGTCATCGCCATAACAAATGGGAATCCTAACCAAAATTGTATCAATATTACCGCTGTACGTGTCCAGTTCACATCGGTCATCCATGGAATGGCATCCAATCCAAAGAACGGGAGAATAGATGTATTAATCACCCCAAAGGTTTCGTTAAACATATTGGCAAAAATCAAAATTGTTACAAATGCTGGTACCGCCCATGGAAGAATGAGAATGGTCCGAATAATGGCCTTTCCTTTTAAATCTTTTTGATTCACGATAACAGCTAAGAAGATACCGATGATGATTTGTCCGGTCGTTGCAACGAACGTCCAAATAATCGTCCAAGCGAGAACTTTCATCATTGTGTCACGCCAAATATCTAACGTGAAAACTTTCTTGAAGTTCTCAAACCCAACCCAATCGACAAGTTTAGCTGGTGGAGAATGGTATAGATCATAGTTTGTAAACGCTAATAACACCATAAAAATTAATGGAAACACCACGGTAAAAATAAGTAAAAAAAGTCCTGGTGAAATCATTAAGTAAGGGAAACCGTAATCGTATAAATGCTTAAATTGTTCTTTAATCGTAGGTAATGGAATACCTTCCTCGCGCTTTTTCCCGTTACGATACGCATCGACAACGTTAAAAATATAAAACCCAATTCCAAATGCCAGAACAATAACCGCTAAAATTCCTTGAATCAGTAAACGAATAGAATGGTCACGTCGAACGACTTCACCAAGGGTAAAAAGTCCCCAAAAACCCATATTAAATAAATCGTAAAAAGCGATTAGATAAGCTACTTCTAAAATAATAAAGGAGAAACCTTTTAATAATTGACGATTATATAGCTGCCCGAGACCAGCAAGAAGGAGAGATAAGATGAAGGCGACTTTACTATGCCGTGTGGTGTTTGTTGACACGAGACATGCTCCTTTCTTGAACACTAATCGGACCTTTACGGGCTATTGCTCCCTACTTCCTTCTTTGGTCCACTCTTGAGATGGGGGAAAATTACTGCCCGTTAAGGTGGCTTCGGGGGTTTTTCTCATCCCCACTGATGATTCGTTGAATGAAAGAGAGTAGCAGTACTCCGGATGAAGTACTGCCACTAAAAAACATTATTGGTGATTCGTTTGAATCTGTTGTCCAATCGCTTTGACTGCTTCATCCAACGCTTTTGCTGGCTCTTGTTTGCCTGTAACCGTTAATTGAAGAGCAGATGCCATTGGGTCCCAAACTTCACCCATTTCTGGAATGTTTGGCATCGGTACACCATAACCGGATTGAATCGCTACCGCACTTGCTGCTTCATCTTCTGCAATGACTGGATCTTCAATTAAAGATTTTACAGGTGGAATTTCGCCAGTTAATTCAAAGCGGATTTTTGCATTTTCGGCATTTGTAATATGTTCAACTAGTTTTTGTGCCCATTCCGGATGTTTAGAAAAGGAGCTTACGTACCAACCTTTTACCCCAATGAATGTTTTCACATGTTCACCGTTTGGTAACGTAGGTAGTGGAGCTACCCCAATATCAATACCAGCCTCACGATAACCTTGGAACGCCCAAGGACCGTTCATAACAGCAGCCACTTTTCCCTCTGTAAATAAACCATCTAATGTTTGGCCACCGTTTTCACCGATAATACCATTAGGGAATAATCCTTCTTGATACCATTTCGCAATGTACTCTGCCCCTTCAACAGCGCCGTCGTTGTTAAGGCCGAGATCTTGTGGATTTGGCACACCGTTATCATCACCAAACACGTAACCACCAAATCCGCCAATGACACCATGCGCGAAATAGAAGTTATCCCATAGCGCTAAAAATCCGTACTTTCCATCTTTTGAGAAATCTTTAGCAAAGCTATAAAGCTCATCCATTGTTTCTGGAGCTTTTTCAAGAAGGGCTTTGTTGTAAATAAGAACCGGTGTTTCTGTAGATTTTGGTAAACCGTATAATTCTCCATCGAATGTCATTGCTTGAATGGAAGATTCAGTGAATTGATTCACAACTTCCTCATCCACATGAAGAGGAACGATTAATCCTTCTGTCACAAGTGGACCAATACGGTCATGAGGTAGCGTAACAACGTCCGCTCCAGTACGGTTCGGACCATCTAAACGTAACTTATCTTGCTGGTCTAACATCGGAACTTCTTTGTACTCTACTTTAATTCCATATTTTTCTTCGAAACTCTTAATTGCTGCTTCAATCGCTGGGCCACGATCTTTGTCTTCCCAAACGACTAATTTTTCAGGTTTGTTTTCCCCACTGTCTGTTGATCCATTATCTGTTGATGAAGTTGTGTTATCTTTTGGACCACAAGCAGCTAACGAACCCACCGCTAAAGCGGCTGTCATCATCGAAGCTAACAACTTCTTTTTCATAAAATGAAACCTCCCCCTAAATGATTGTACAAACGTTTGCACACTTAAAAGAAGCACTATGTCTCTAAGTTAGGAAAGCGTTTGCACTAATTTTGATTTTATTTTAGCCCAGCCTAAACAAAAAGACAATATATTTTTTGGAATTTTTTAAGCGTTTACAATTTTGTCAAATAAACTATTATTCTTTTTCTATCTAATTTCATTTTAATATTGACATCCCCATTGGAATTTTCTTACGATTAATGCAAACCTTTGCGCAAGGAGTGACATAATGCTAAAAGAAGCCATTTATCATCGTCCGACGAATTCTTTCGCTTATGCATATGATGAAAAAACGCTTCATATTCGTCTACGCACGAAAAAAGATGATGTTGATTCAGTTCATCTATTATACGAAGATCCTTATCGCTGGAGTAAAGATGAAGATGGAACGTGGCGCTGGTCTGTTCAAAAAAAAGAAATGATTAAATCCGGATGCGATCACCTATTTGATTATTGGTTTGTCGCTATTCAGCCGGAATATCGCCGATTACGGTATGGCTTTGAATTAAACGATGAAAGTGAAACGCTTGTATATACCGAACGCGGCTTTTTCCCATCCGCCCCTTTGGATGATGTGGCGTATTATTTTTGCTTCCCGTTTTTACATCCAAACGATGTATTCCAAGCGCCTGATTGGGTAAAGGATACGGTTTGGTATCAAATTTTTCCTGAGCGTTTTGCCAACGGGGATCCTTCGCTAAATCCTGAAGGGACGCTTCCGTGGGGATCAGAAGACCCGAAACCATACAGCTTTTTCGGAGGCGACTTTCAAGGAGTCATGGACCATTTAGATTATTTGCAAGAACTCGGCATCACCGGTATTTATTTTACACCGATTTTTAAAGCACCTTCGAACCATAAATATGACACTATCGACTATATGGAGATTGACCCACAATTTGGGGACAAGGAAACGTTCCGTCGTTTAGTGAACGAGTGCCACAAGCGCGGTATTCGGGTGATGTTAGATGCGGTGTTTAATCATTGTGGATATTATTTCGATAAGTTCCAAGACGTGTTAAAAAACGGGGAGAAATCTCGTTATAAAGATTGGTTCCATATTCGCAAATTTCCGCTTACGTTTGAGCCGGTCCCAAGCTATGATACGTTCGCGTTTGTTCATACCATGCCGAAATTAAATACCCAAAACCCAGAAGTGAAAGAATACTTATTAAATGTCGCTACCTATTGGATCGAAGAATTTGATATTGATGGCTGGCGCTTAGATGTCGCGAACGAAGTCGATCATGATTTTTGGCGTGAATTCCGCCAAGCGGTCAAAGCTATCAAACCGGACGTCTATATATTAGGGGAAATTTGGCACGATTCGATGCGGTGGCTTCAAGGGGACCAGTTCGATGCGGTGATGAACTATCCGTTTACGAACGCCGTAATCGATTATTTTGCCAAACAAAAAATGGACGAGCAGACGTTTGGCGAGCAAATTCAACACGTTCTTCATCAATACCCGGAAACGGTCAACAACGTCGCCTTTAATTTACTAGGAAGCCACGATACGCCGCGTATTTTAACTCAAGCCGACGAAAATGTAGAGCTAGTGAAACTCATGTTCGTCTTCCAATTATCGTTTAAAGGCAGCCCATGTATTTATTATGGAGACGAAATCGGCTTAACCGGTGGCCAAGACCCTGGTTGCCGTAAGTGTATGGAATGGGATGAAGTAAAACAAAACCGTGAACTATTCGAAACTGTGAAGCGACTCATTCATTTACGAAGAACGTCACCCGCATTTGGTAATCTTGGTTCCATTGAATTTTTCCCAATACCCAATGTCCTTGCTTATAAAAAATGGACAGAAGACGAAGAAGTATTTATTTTTATGAACCGTTCAAAAGAGGAACAACAATTTGCACTACCAACTGTTGTTGCCAATCGAAACGTCGTAAACTTATGGAATGGTATCGACATTCCTACAGGCAATTCACTTACTCTCGGTCCATATGATTTTGTCATTTGGTCGAAGAAAAAATAAAATCAAACTAACAGCTACCTCATACTATTGGGGTAGCTTTTTTGTACTTTAAAGGACTAGGGGACAGTCCCGCGATGCTTTAAAGTGCTGAACCTTGGGATTTTGCTCGCATATTTGTATGGTTTTATTAGAAAATAAATATGAAAGGAGGGAATGGTGATGAAACCTACGAAGCGATTTACAGTTGCAGGGACTGATATCGAAGAAGTAAAGGCGAAAAACCGGGCGTCTGGGTTAACGTATAATCAAGTAAAAGCTTTACTTGCTCAAAAATATCAGCAAAAGAAATAATCCCACCTTGACTTTTATTAGGTGGGATCGACTAAATGATGTTTAAACGCATAAATGACCGCTTGGGTCCGGTCTTGGACCTCTAGTTTACTTAAAATATTGCTGACGTGAGTTTTTACCGTTTTTAAGGCAATAAACAGTTCGTCGGCAATTTCTTGATTCGTTTTTCCTTTGGCCATTAATAATAAAATTTCCATCTCGCGCTTTGTTAATTCTTCATGTGGCAGGCGAGTAGGTGGTCGACGCATTTTCGCCATCACTTTATCAGTCACTTCTGGCTCGAGCACCGTTTGACCGTGATACGTTTTTCTTATGGCATCCGCAATTTCGCTTGCTTTTGACGTTTTTAATAAGTAGCTTGTGGCACCGGCTTCAAGGGCAGGATACACTTTTTCATCATCTAAAAAGCTTGTAACGATAATGATCTTGGCATCAGGCCATGCGTTCATAATTTGTTTTGTCGCTTCAATTCCATCCATTTCCTTCATTACCAGGTCCATTAAAATGATGTCGGGACGGAGCTGTAATGCTAAGTCAACCGCTTCTTTTCCATTTTCCGCTTCTCCAATGACTTCGATATCCGGCTGTGTTGATAAGTACGAGGATACACCGATACGCACCATCTCATGGTCGTCGACAAATAATACTTTAATCATCGTCTCCCTCCATTATCGGAATTTTCACTTCGAGTCGTGTCCCTTTTCCCGGAAGACTGACAATCTGAAGATTTCCACCGATTTCAAGCGCACGCTCACGCATCGTTTGCAGGCCGTACGACGTAGTTTTGACTTCCTCTACGTTAAAACCAACCCCGTCATCAACGACACGTAATATGGCAAATTGGTCACGGACAATAAACAATACTTCTAACGTAGTCGCTTTAGCGTGACGAAGGGTGTTCGAAATCGCTTCTTGTAAAATTCGGAACAAATGATCTTCAATTCCTTTATCTAAAGGGAACGGTTCAATTTTCCATTGAATCGTCATCGGAACTTTTTGCTTAAGTTCTGAAAGCAGCTCGAGCATTCCTTCTTGCAACGTCTTTCCTTTTAACGGTACAGGTCGTAAATGAAGGAGTAAGGCGCGCATTTCGAGTTGCGATTGATGCACCATTTGTTCGACCATTTGTAACTGTTTGGAAAGTTGAGGGGAAGTGGTGTCTTCCGATTCATTAATGGCGGAGATTAACATCGATGCGGCAAATAGTTGTTGGCTTACTGAATCGTGCAACTCCCGGGCGAGTCGACTCCGCTCTTTTGTTACGAGTTCTTGCATCTGCTTTTCTTGCTGTTCTGCTGTTTGGCTTGCTAACTTTTGGGCGAGCTTCGTCTGCTCTTGAAATTGTTGCTGCCATTGCTTTATTTTCAAAAGAATTTCTTCTACTTCAGCGACGCTCGTTTCGTTAGATTCTTTTGATGGCGAGCTTTTACGAAAATTAGATAGAGACCGTTCGATCGTTAAAAATTGTTTTTTCCAATACCACCCGAAAAAAAGTCCTAAAAATAATCCGATGAACACAAGTAATAGCAAAAGAGCCAATATAAATGGAATTCCTGCGACTTTTTCTGTCCACCATTCGGACCATTTTTCCAACGGGTAGGTTAAAATATATAATCCAATGACGCCGATGACCATGACGACTGCACAAACGAAACCGAAAAGGAGGTGACGTTGGATGACGTTCATACCCGTTTCACCTCTACATGACCGGCCACCATCGACGTCACGATTTTAATTTTTTGCTCCACTTCTGGATAGTCAGCCGTTTGAAAAATAATGGATTCATTCACGACACGCTCATTGACCATTTGAAAAATATCGACCGTTCCAACGACGACGGACACGTGAACGGATACTTCCATATCGTACGGAACAAGCACTTGCACGTTTCCAAGCAGGTGGCGTACAAAAATAAGGGCCTCCCCTTTTGGAAAGACGGTTTGGCTTAAGTCAATGACCATATCCCCTACAAATCCTTGTACATTGACATCTTCCCATTCGTAGATTGCTTGCGGGGTGCTTTGGCGCCCGATGATTTTATTTTGAAAAAAAGGCTTTTTACGAAAAATAACATCTGATGTGGTCCCGCTTTTTCGAATTTCCTCTACTTGAACGGTCGAACGTGTTTTTTTCGATTGCACATACTGGATAAGAAAGTATAAGATGACTGCAAATAGTACCCAGCGAAATGCTAACGTGTGAAAAATAGCGAAAGCAGCGTTTACTAAGCTGACCCAAAATACGATTTTCCCAAGGAGTTTATGGTAATATTTTTTTCCGATGTATACGAAGAGAAAAGAAAAGAACAGAAAGTAGAGTATGCCACCATCTAAAAAAATGATTTCAAACAAAAGAAGTCCAACAGCGATATAAAAAATCCATAACCATCCGTTGTACTTGTTCATCGAAGGACATCTCCCCTTTCTGTTCTTCTCATTGTTGGTTAAGCTAAGGACAAATCAGGCGTTGTTTTTACCCGTTCTAACTGGCGCTAAGATTCCGCTTCAAAACATAAAGTAGTTTAAGAGGAGTTAAGCGCCAGTCAGAACCCGATTCGTTCAACTAACCATCTGTAAGGGCCCCTCACTGATGGAAGTTTCACTTGATCTATGCCTTAAGCATACCACGTTTTTTTATTCGTTCGAAACTGTTTCCCGATTTTTTAGCTCTTTTTCCAATTGAGCAATTTTTGTATCAATCGTATTTTCATAATAGCGTGTCATTACTTTTCGCTCGAGCTCGTCTAAGTAGCGCTCCATTTCTTCAAAACGAGAGTTCGCTTTTTCAGAGTATTTTTCTCCATCTAATACTTTGTTCATGCGATAATGAGCCCGCGCCGTGTTTTCACGTCCCATCAGTTCAAGTTTTTTTACGTGCATATCTTTTAACTTATGCTTCATTTGCTCGTATTTTTGTTCGAGTTGCTCGAGTTCTTTTTCAGCTTGCTCTTTTAATTGGGCAAGGCGTTGTGCTCGTTCTTTGTATTGGTGTTGTTCCGTTGATGCAAATTGGTATAAGTCGTCAGCTCCCGCTTCTTGAGCAACGGCTGCTTGATGATTCCGCTTTTCGGCCATCTTTTTCGCTTCATGCCATTCTCTTTCGTATTGATTTTTTAACGTGTAATGGCGTTCGACGAGCTTCTTCACTTTTTCCACTTCTTGTTCGCATTGACGTAAGTAATGATTTAGCATCGCCATTGGATTTTTCTGTTCTTTTTGATCGATTAAGTCGTGTAAATCAGCTTCAATTACTTGCTTTAATCGTGTAAACAATCCCATTTCAATAACCCCTTTCAATTAGTTTGTTGTAGTTTTTGCCATTCGCGTTCAAAATTGGTGAACGGATCGTCATCTTTAGGTGATGACGGTTGTTTTTTCCAGTTTTTATGGATATAGTACAATCCCACTAAGGCGAGCAGCCCGATGACGGCAGGAATGTTGGACAAACTGGCGATTAAGGCGATGACCGCAATCGTCCCTAGCAAAATTTTGACGCTCGTTTTTTCGGCCTTTAAACATTTTTTGAAAGCATAGTAGAAAATAATGGATGAAATAAGCAGGCCGATCATTGGTCCAAGGTGGGCTAAAATGATACAGGCTAATATGATCCCTAGTGTAAATAAAGCAATCTTTTTCATCGTCCGCGTTCCCTCCTTTCTTGTCTTCATCTTATCTTTTCTTCATATATCCCATAACGAGCCCGAGCTTTATTTTCATCTACGACTCGAGGCGTATTTTAAGCGGTATTTTTGTTAACCTTATTTAAATTTAGGTTGACATATATCCTGTGGGTTCGTATGCTAAAAGAGAGAACTACATAAGGGGTGGAATCATGGAAACAAAGGGTAAATTAACAACAAGAGATATGGTCCTTGCGCCATTATTTGCTGCGTTAATGGCGATTGGGGCAAATATTACGTCATTTGCACCATTCATGGTGATCGGACAAGTGCCGATTACGCTGCAAACGTTTTTTGCGGTGTTAGCAGGGGTTATCCTAGGCAGTCGGTTAGGAAGTATTTCGATGCTTTTATACATGTTGATTGGTTTATTCGGTGCTCCGGTGTTTGCAAAGTTTGGTGGAGGTTTTTCTAGTATTCTTTCACCAACATTCGGATTTATCGTTTCTTTTATTTTTGCAGCATATGTGGCCGGAAAAATCGTCGAAGCGAAACCGACATTTGGAAGATTCATTGTCGCCGCCATCGTCGGAACAGCGGTCAACTATTTAGTCGGTACGAACTGGATGTACCTAGCGTTTAAACTTTGGGCAGCAGCACCAGAAGGCTTCACATACACCATGGCCTGGGGCTGGATGGTCTTATTCATTCCAAAAGACTTAACATTAGCCATTTTCGCCGGCATCCTCGCCCACCGCTTACGCAAAATCCCTACCATCAATGCCAACAAAAAAATCGCTTAAACTAACGTAAAAAGCGGCTCTAATAAAGGGCCGCTTTTGTACTTTAAAGGATGTGGGGACAGTCCCGCGTTCATATAAAGTTGTAAAGCATTAATGTAACGCGGGACTGTCCCTCACTAAATTAATTCATTAAAGTACCCTTTATGTCATTCATTTTACTCTTAAGAAGGAAAATCAATAATTGTGTTGAATATTGATAGATGGTTAGATACAAAAAATAAAGAGGTGTTGTGAATGCCGCGAAGGCCGCGTGTTTGGTTTCCTGGAGCGATGTACCATATTACCGCTCGAGGCAATCGGAGGTCAAAGATTTTTTATGATGATAAAGATCGTCTGATGTACTTGGAATTATTGGAAGATGCGCGCTCCTATTTCCCCTTTTATCTTCATTCATACTGCCTTATGCCCAACCATATCCATCTCCAATTAGAAACAATCAATCACCATCCTAAAGAAATTATGAAAAAACTCCATACTCGTTATGCCATTTACTTTAACCACCGTTACCATCTCGTTGGTCACGTTTTTCAAGGCCGATACGGTGCCAAACTTATCGTTACCCCCGATTACTTTCTAGATGTCAGTAGATATATCCACCTAAATCCACTAGAAGCTAAAATGGTCACAGCTCCCGAAAACTACAAATGGAGTAGCTACTCCGCCTACATCACCAAACAAACGAACCCCCACATCACCACCGAAAAAATCTTATCCTATTTCCCACATCCTCAAAAAGAACACTACCGAAAGTTCGTTGAACAAACAGATATGGAACGCTTTAACATTTTAAATAAGCAGGGGACAGACCCGCACTTCATTAAAGCTTTAAAACAATAGGGGACAGTCCCGTGATGCTTTAAAGCATCGCGGGACTGTCCCGCACAACTTTAAAGTGTTAAATCAATCTTTTACGATGTCACCTAGTTGTGCTTTAGTGATTTGGAGTAGATCAGATACAGATAGAGAAAGTTGGAGTCCGATTTTTCCTGCGCTGACGATGATGTGGGATAGGTGTTCAGCGTGTTTGTCAATCCATGTTGGATAATTCTTTTTCATTCCAATAGGAGAACATCCGCCCCGAACGTAACCTGTCCATTTTTGTAGTTCACTTACTGGGAGAAGCTCCAATTTTTTTTCCCCTACAAGCTGAGCCGCTTTTTTTAAATCGAGCTCTAAATGAACAGGTAGGAGAAACACATATAATTCTTTATCTGGTGATTGACACACCAACGTTTTATACACTTCTTCTGGTGGCTTTCCAATCTTCTCCGCAACGGAAACCCCGTCAATTTTTTTATCTACCGTGTCATAGGAAAAAATATCGTAGGGTACCTTCTGCTGATCCAATATTCTCATCGCATTCGTTTTAGCAACTTTTTTCATCTATCTAACACCTCGACATATATTGGGGTCAGTCCCCTATCACATTAGTACGTTAAATCAACTGGGGACTGTCCCACTAGCATTGTATAACTGTAATAAAAATTGAATATTTTCAATATATTTACATCGATTGTTTAAGTTGAAAATTAAAAAAGGCCAACATGGTTTTAATCAGACCTTGTTCCCTTTTTTGTACTCCATATTTTCGTCAATTGTAAATGTCCTTTAATCCATTTAAAGAGTTCGATTATCCAACGATTTTTGTATATCTCTAAAATTTGTTGATCAGTTAAATCAAAGCGTGTAGTCAAAATACGATACGTTCTTTCTTTTTCATCAATAAACTCAATATACCGAACAGGTACCTTTGAAATTCCAAAATTCACTTTGGCATCTCTTTTTATTGATGGGTGTGTTGGCTCATATTCTTTTAACGAATAGAGCCTCAAGTTCTTAGAAATTCGCACGACAAAAGAAATATTTTTGTCTAGCCAATCGTTAAGTTCTGTTTCGAAGGATATCCACGATCCATCACATAAGTAGCATCGGCTTCTTCAATTAAGAAGTCAGAACTATTTAAAGTCACTTACAGTGCCTAGAGATGGCACCATTTTATCTGGAAAGGCCACGTCTTTCGAGGCTACAACGAGCCGGGTATGCATTTTGACAACATGATGACCTTTTGAAATATACGCCCAGTCACAAAGATTTTCAGGTAAGCGAATCTCCGTAGAATCGACGATATTTAATAGCCCGATTTTTTTAGATAATCCTTTATATCCTTGAGTTAGTTGCCGAATTTTTTCAACTACCTTCAGAAAGAGTTTTTGAACCTTTTCTGTAGGAAGATCATTGATACGTCGACTTATCTGAGAGCCACTGATACCTTCGATATCCAATTCTTTCCGTAACTTTGGATAAGCTCTTAGCTTCTCTTCCATATGGTTATAAGAGCTCCATTGGTCCAATTGCGCAGCTACAAATATTTTTAATAAAGATTTCGTTGAAAGCTTCTTCCCATAATCCATCAAAGGACAATCAAAATCTTCGGTAGGAAGAAGAGATAAACATTGACAAATTAGCATTTCTCGACCCATACTTTTACTCCTACTAGGGTAGCTCCTTTGTAGAAGCTTGGGAACAAGTAAGGTCTTACTTCTACAATAGGAGCATTTTTTGTATTCGTAAAGAAAATTTATTTTTTACAAATTTTGTAAGGTGTGCAACACTAGTGGGACAGTCCCCCACCACTCTAAAACGTTAACCCTTTAACGTGCAGCGGGACTGTCCCCCACTTCATTAAAGTATTTCTCCCGCAGTTTCTGGATTCCTTGTTTGCAGATGCCATAAGATAGCCAGGAGCATCCTTTGCACAGCGAGTCTAGGTCTTCGGGTCTTACTTTGGTGGCGGTTAGGGCGATTAATAATGATTTAGGATATTCTTTACCTTTTTCGAGTCCTAGGTGTTCGATGACGTTGCGGTCGAGAAAACGGACGTGTGGATCCGATTGTTCACTTGCTTCACATCGTCCGATTCCATGGTGGGGGCACGCTCGACACGCCTCATCTAATCCTTCAATGACTCGAATCGGAAAATCAAGCCGGTCATTGCGAATATCCTGTACAATTTCGCTCATTTTTTCTACAAATGCTGGACTATACCCCATTCCTTGAAAACCATGAACACATAATAAATGATGCCCTCTTAACGTACGTTTCATTACATCTCCCTTTCTTCTCCCCGATTACTTTCCATTATAGTATAGAAGGAACCCTTTTCTGCTATTTTCCCATAAAAAAACCTTCAATTTATTTATCCAAAACTCTTTTCCCCTTACTAAAAACGAATCATTCCTCAAACACCAAAAACGCCCAACCATTGTTACGGTTGAGCGGTGACAATATCTTGACTAAGAGGCAATTGAATTTGAAACACTGTACCACTAGGCCCAGTTTCAACTACTTGAATATCTCCTCCATGGCTATCAATAATTCGCTGAATAATTGTCAAGCCAAGGCCGGTTCCGTATTCTTTCGTACTAACGAACGGTTCAAATATTTTATCGAGCCACTCACGCGGAATTCCTTTTCCAGTATCTTTAATAAAAATTTGAACAAACCGATCGTCGACTTTGGCAACAATTTCGATTTTCCCTTGACCCTCAATGGCCTGAATACTGTTCATAATAATATTTAAAAACACTTGTTTTAATCGGTCAATATCAGCATCAATCATAATCGATGGATCGACATCAACCTCAATAGAAATTCGATTTTGTACTTGATCATCTAACAGCGGGAGCATCTCATCAATAATTTGTTTTAACGACACATACTCTAGATTCAACCGTTTCGGTTTCGCCAGCATCAACATATCGTTTACAATATCATTCATACGATCAATTTCCTTAAGGATTAAAGGAATCCGATACTTTTCGTTTTCTTCATCGGACATTTGGTGCTGAAGTAATGTCATAAACCCTTGAATAACCGTTAACGGATTTTTAATTTCATGAGCTGCTCCTGTTGCAAGCTCACCAATGGTTGCTAACTTCTCCATATTAGCCACTTTTCGCTCGAGGCGATGGAATTCCGAAACGTCAATAAAGTAAAAAATTTTCCCGATGCGTTCCCCTTTTTTATTCATTAATGGCGTCTGGGAAACAAGCACCGTATACGTTTCGTCTCCTCGAACAATTTTTGTTTTACGGGTATGGAAAAATTCATTCGAGTAAAACCAGTTCCAAATGGCTTCATTTTTTTCGTCCAGATAAAGATATTGTGACACTAGTTTCATTCGTTCTTCATTTAAATTTAACAGTTCCTTCGCCGTCTTATTCACTTCCATTTCATTCGTCCGTTGATTCACCGTAATTATACCAACCGGGATGGAAGATAAAATCTCTTCACGAAACTGCTTTTCGTGAATGATTCGTTCAAATGATTGGCGCAGGTTTAATGACATTTTATTAATCGACTGGGCTAACTCTCGAAATTCATACGGCTGTTCATCAAAGTCAATCAATAAATAATAGTCACCTTTAGAAATGCGCTTCACTTTTTCTACAATCTTATTCATCTGATTAGATATTTGCTGGAACAAGCGACGAATCAAGAAGTATAAACAAAGGAGGGCTATCATTCCTGTACTTGCCATAAGGAATGAATGAATCATTAATGATTGCCTCATTCGTTGATAATCAAGCGCTACATAAATCATTCGATCTTGTGGAATAGGGTAAAAAACTTTAAATACGTCTTCCGAATGGGTAGAATCAAGATAGGAAATTTTTTCACCTATTTTTCGCTGTTCCACCATTTTCCTGTCTTCTTTACTTTTTAGATGAAACAATCCCGCAATGACATTCATTTGTTGATTTGAAATATCGAACACAGCCACTTCTTTAATATAAGGATCTTCATTTAAAATTTTTTCGATTGTCACATTCGGGTGAATCGAATCGGTAAATTTTTTTACATCTTCCGCTTCGATAAACAAGCAAATAATGTAGTCTTTCCCTTTTGGATGATAGTACCCGTACTTGTAAAATACTTTTTCCTCAGAATGAGAAGTAGATTGGATAATGGGCATAACAATCATTTGATCGTCTACAAAACTTGCTTCGTTTACTTGGATACGTTCTTCATTTAACAGGGCATTGGCATATGTAAAAAAATGAAATGCTTTCGTACTTAAACCAATCTCAACAGGATCAGTCGACTTGATGCCAACAATATCATTCCCTTTTTGCGCGAATATTGTAATACCAGCTATTTGCAGTTCTTTCCTTATATTTTCTAATTGCTCATTTGTCATTTCCTCTACAGATTGGGATTTTAATTCTTGCTCAATATTTCGAGCAAAAGCATATAAGTTTAAGTCGATCTGATGTTCAATTAGTTGAGACGCTCGCTCTGACTTTTCGATTTCTCGGCTAATCGTATTTAATATGAGTTCTGAACGACGTTCCAGTTCGCTTTTGACTTGATGTTGCAAGAGGAAATACTGAACGATGCCCGATAAAATCATAATCACTAACAATACAAGTAACACCCTATGAAGGAACACTTTTTGCCATTTAGGTTGATTCTTCCCCATGTAATCGTATCCTACCTTTTAAAAGTTAGAATAACTGTCATTTATATGTCGATTTTACTACTAATTATTTATTTTATCATAATTTTACTTTTAAAAGTTCTATTTACCTATCACTTTACTCAGATATTATTTTTAAAATTAAACCAACTTTTAGAAAATCAGTTAAAGATGTAATCTTTTCAATTCATATTTTCCCATAAAGAGAACATCCCGTTAAAAAGACGACTTCCCAATCGGAGTCGTCTTTCTCTTACTATTCGATTTCAAATCCTAAATCTTCAATCATTTGATGGTCTACGGTTGCCGCCTGCCCCTCTGTCGTTAAATAATCGCCGACAAAAATAGCATTCGCCGCATAAAGTCCAAGTGCTTGCAACGATCGTAAATTCACTTCCCGACCCCCTGAAATGCGAATCTCTTTTGTTGGGTGCATAAACCTAAACATGGCAAGCACTTTTAAGCAATATCTTGGGTTGAGTTCCTTCATATTTTCCAGTGGAGTACCTGCAATGGGATTTAAAAAGTTGACTGGAATCGAGTCAGCATCCAATTCTTTTAGTTCTAATGACATTTCGTAAATATCTTCTTTCGATTCTCCCATACCCACAATCACACCCGAACACGGGGAAATGCCGGCATGTTTCGCATGTTTCACCGTCTCTACGCGATCATCGTATGTGTGCGTCGTTGTAATTTCTGAATAATGCCCCCGACTTGTATTCAAATTGTGATTGTACCGGTCGACCCCAGCTTCTTTTAATTTCGCCATTTTTTCTTCGCTTAAAATTCCTAGACACGCACAAATTTTTAACGGCATCTCATTCTTAATTTCTTTTACCGCTTCGACCACTTGATCCACTTCCCGATCAGTAGCTCCCCGACCGCTCGCGACAATACAATACGTCCCAGCTTTCCGGTTTAGCGCTTCTTTTGCCCCAGCTACTAATGTCTCTTTATCTAACAACGTATATTTTTGAATAGGTGCATTAGAGACGATAGATTGAGAGCAATAGCCACAGTCTTCTGGACATAACCCACTTTTCGCATTAATAATCATATTTAATTTCACTTTCTTCCCGTAATACGTTTGTCGAACTCGAAAGGCTGCTTGCATAAGCGGTAAAAGTTCATCATCGTCTGCATTTAATACCGATAATGCTTCTTCTTTTGTTAAAACTTCTCCCTGCAATGCTTTATCCGCCAACCGTTCCCACAAGTTCGTCGTTACCATGTTTGTTTCCATGCCAAAATTCCCCCATCCCGAATATTTTGTTAACCTCTCTAAAAAAATAGTTTACATATATTTTTATCAAACCATCTTTCCCACCTAATGTCAATTTTCACTTTTATCAAACAGCACGACTAAACAATAAAAAGACTCCCCTATTCGGCAGCCTTTTGAATCGGTAATCGAACGGTGACGGTTGTTCCTTTGCCTACTTCACTATCAAATTCGATACTTCCTTCATGCCTTTCAATAATTTTTTTACAAACAGCTAGTCCAAGTCCCGTCCCTTTTTCTTTCGTCGAGTAAAAAGGTTCCCCTAGTCGTTTGATCCGCTCTTCCTCCATTCCTTGTCCATTGTCCGTAACCGTTACCACCGCAGTACTTTCTTGAACATCCAAAACAATATCGATTTTCCCATTGTCTTTAATCGCTTCAATGCTATTTTGAATAATGTTAATAAACAATTGCTTCAATTGATTGGAGTCTCCAAATACAGTAATGTCACCTTTGAAAGGTTGCTTAAAGGAAAGCTCGGCATTATTTAAATGAGCTTGAGCTTCCATAAGGACCGTTACTTGTTTTAACAGAACCCCTAAATCGATCGGAGCTAATTGGGCTTCTTGTTTTTTTCCTAATAGGAGCATCTCGCTTGTAATCGTATGTAACCGATCAATTTCCGACATCATGATATCTAAATAAGCTGGATTCAACGATTTGGTTTCGTGCATCAATTGAACAAAACCTTTAATAGAAGTTAATGGATTGCGTATTTCGTGAGCGACCGCCGCGGCTAGTTGACCGATGACGTACATTTTTTCGTTCATAATCATCATTTCTTCATTTTTCTTTTGTTCCGTAATATCGCTAATAATTCCATACACACCAGATACTTGTTCGGAAACGATGATTGGAATAAGTGCACAACGGATGTTTCTTACGTTCCCTTCCTTATTAATTAATAACGTTTCAAACTTTATGGACTGCCCATTTACGACCTCATAAAAATAGTTTCTCACTATGTCCATTTCCTTTGAGTCAATGAATTGATCAATCCTTTTTCCTTTCGCTTCTTCCGTTGAAATTTTAAATATGTCTTCTCCCGATGGATTTAATGAAACGAGGTTTCCCATTAAATCCAATTCAATGACACCGTTCGGATTATGAATAAATAACGATTGATATCGAAGCGTACTTTGTTGAAGCTGTTTTTCTTTTTTCTCGAGTTCGTCCTTAGATTGAATCAATCGTTGAGTACGTTGTTCAATTAAATAATAAAACAACACCCCGGTTACCATCGTAAAAAACCAACCTTTATATCGCTGAAAGGTAATGTATGATTGGATATTGTCTTTCGACAAAATAAACGAATAATAGTCCGTAAGTAAAATCCAAATCACTCCAATGGCTACATATATACCAGCAATTCGAATGGCAATTCGTTGCGCTTCTTTGTTCATAACCAATCTCCTATTACGATTTTTACTCTCCTAAACTGTATGTCCAATTTTACATCTCCCACTTTAAAAGAGGCTAATATAAATGTTGTTTTAATATCATTTGTAAAATTTGGATTATTTATTCTTCATGTATTAGCAATGCTACATGACAAATCCATATGACTAATTTGTAATACTAGCTTTCAATTATTGTAAAAAAATGATAGAGAAGGTAAAATATTTTTCAGAATAACCAAAATATAGTTGACAATTTTTTCGAACTAATAATTCTCGCATTTATCCTATATAGGTAGTTAGAACTATATTTTTAACTAAAAAATAGATATTTAGAATTGTTTTAAAAAATATGGTTGCATTCGTAATTCCAATTTTATTCAATAAAAGTGGAAGTTGGAATTTTTGCCCTAATCCAAAATTGAATTCAAAATTGAAAAAAAATATAATAAGGATAAACTATTATTCTTGCACATTTCTTTTATCAACGTGCCAAAATTATGAGGTGGCTACATGGACGAGCAAAAATCCTACAAAAACTCCTTTCATATTACGACTTTAAATGAATCAAATATAAAAGTTGTCAAAATGCGCGGTATTGAAATTAGTCTCATTGGGGACGGCGACGGAACCCAAGTCATCCATGAAAAAATGGAAGCCGGGAAGAAATGGGCTATAGTCCCTGATGGTGAAGGGTATTTAGAGTTTTTTATGTTGTTAAGTGGAGAAATGACTTTTAAATATAAAGATACAACGCGAGTAATTACTCCTGGTTTTTCTATTTCTAATGTCAATCAAACGGATACCATGTTATTTATATCCAATACTGATTGTGAATTTCTATATATCACATCTATTCCTGTTTTTCAACATTACGCCCAATCTGCAGCCGAGTTAGAGCATATGGCGATTTCAATAGAAGAAAAAGATGGATATACCGCCCATCATTGCGACAACATTAAAAACATGGCTATTTTATTGGCAGATAAACTCGGTTTAAGTTCTGAACAAATTTCAATTATAAGTTACGGAGCCTTTTTTCATGATGTAGGTAAAGTAAAAATACCCTTAGAAATTTTAAACAAGCCAGGCAAGCTAACAAAAGAAGAATTTGAAATAATGAAAAAACATACAATTTACGGTGCTCAATTATTAAGAAGCCTCAAAAACCCACTCATTGACCGGGCAGCAGTCATTGTGGAGCAACATCATGAACGATGGGATGGAACTGGCTATCCGCATGGTTTAAAAGGAGAAGAAATTGATATTGGTGCTGCCATTGTTTCAGTGGTTGATTCATATGATGCAATAACTAGTGATCGTGTATATCAAAAACGTCGCTCAAAAGAAGAAGCAGTTGAAGAGATCAAACGATGTAGAGGTACAATGTACCATCCCGATGTAGTTGATGTTTTTGTTAAATATGTAGAAGAAATCGATAAATTAAAAAAATAGATTCTAAGTAAGGAGGTGAGAATAAATGAAAAAATTGTTTGCAAAAGGTATGGTTACTGCTACTATTGCATTAGCTACACTTGTAACTGTTTCTCCTAACATTGCTATTCACGTACCGTAAGAATTAAAATGAATAGGATGACCCTTGCTAAGAGGGGCATCCTTTTTTATGTTTAGATTTATCAACAATATACAGACGTAAAAACAAAATTATCTTATATAAATATTATTTAAATACTATAATCTTACTTTCCTTAACCATCTACCCCAAAACCAACTACTTTAAACGTATCGAATTTTAATGACCATCCAGTTGCTTTCCCACATATTTCGAGCTTCTTTATCATCCGTTCAAGTCCGCTCTTAAGTCGAAGTTCTATATAAAAGGTTGAGCCAGATACCAATACCACCAACGGAAACAGTACCATTCTTCAAATCTGTCTGAATAGGAAAAAACTATTCGCTCTCAACAAAAAAACGTGTGAAGAAACCTCTTCCTTCACACGTCTCACATATAATATTATGAAACTCGATTTTCTTCTCCTTTGTACTCTTCTACCCAATAATCAGCATTTTTAATTCCGAGTTTTTCTGGGTCAAAGACAGGATCCAATCCTTGTTTTTTCTGTTCTTCGTAATCTTTTAATGCCACTAAGGCTGGTTTAGCGAGAAGAACGATGGCAATGACGTTGAGCCATACCATGATTCCTAAGCCGATATCACCAAGTGCCCATGCAAGTTTTGCTGTTTTTACAGCACCGTAGAATGTTGCTGCTAGTAATACAACTTTTAAAACAAACATTGGCGTTTTGCTGTTACGGCCACGCGTTAAATAGGCGATATTTGTTTCCGCCATGTAGTAGTATGCCATAATGGTTGTAAAGGCAAAGAAGAACAAGGCAATCGCTACAAACCCAGCACCGAAGCTTGGGAATACTGTTTCAATAGCGGCTTGCGTGTAAGCAGGACCTGCTTCGACACCTGGCAAGCTCTCACGAAGGAAGTTTCCATCTGGATCTTCTACGTTGTACATACCAGTAAATAAAATCATGAACGCCGTTGCGGAACATACTAATAATGTATCGATGTAGACAGAAAATGCTTGAACAAGTCCTTGTTTAGCTGGGTGGGAGACTTCGGCTGCTGCCGCTGCGTGAGGTCCAGTACCTTGACCAGCTTCGTTAGAGTAAATTCCACGTTTTACTCCCCAAGAAATAGCCGCACCGACAATACCACCGAAGGCAGAATCTAAAGCGAAGGCACTTTTAAAAATTAATGCAAAAACAGCTGGTAGCTCAGTAATGTTTAAAGCAATGATAATAAGTGAAAGAAGAATATAACCGACAGCCATGAACGGAACAACGTATTGTGCAACCGTTGCAATACGTTTTACTCCACCAAAAATAATGATACCGATAATAGCAACAAGAATAATTCCGGTAATAAATGGACTAATACCAAAAGCATTTTCTAATCCTAAAGCAATAGAATTAGATTGAATACCTGGCATTAATAAACTCATGGCAAAAATAGCGGAAATTGCAAATAAAACACCGTACCATTTCCAGCCTAAACCTTTTTCAATATAATAGGCTGGTCCTCCACGATATTCCCCATCTTGTTTAACCTTATAAATTTGTGCAAGAGTTGATTCGATAAACGCACTAGCTGCTCCGATAAAGGCGATCGTCCACATCCAGAATACCGCTCCGGGTCCCCCGAACGCAATCGCCGTTGCTGTACCAGCAATGTTACCAGTACCAACACGTCCAGATAGAGCAATTGCCAAGGCCTGAAATGATGATACCCCTGCGTCTGAGCTTTTTCCTTGGAACATGAGCTTAATCATGTCCTTTAAGTGTCTTACTTGTAAAAAGCGAGTCATGATGGAAAAAACTAATCCTACCCCGAGACATAGATAGATGAGCGGTGAGCTCCATAAAATCCCTACTATGTCATTTACGAAGTTCTCCAAGCAAACTTCCCCCTTTTTTAAAAAAATTCAGGTTATTTATAAATATAAATAACTTATCAAAATTATAAAACAAGTAATTTATAAAATACAACACTTTTTTGCTTTACCTCTGTAAAGAAGTGCTTTTTAAAAGAATAATAAACGTATTTTAATATAATTGAAATCATTCTTTAATATTTGGAAAACCTTCCTATTTCAACACCTATAAAATTTTTCTAAATACTTTCCATTTCATGTTTTCTATCCTATCATCCATGTAAGTGTCTTTCCTATACCGTCAGTAAAAAATATTTTATTTCAAAACCTTTACAATTATTGTATAAAAATTCAAAACGCCAATCTCCATCATTTTTTACTCCATTTTGTTTGTGATTCGAAGGAACCTTTTGTACGATAGAGATGAGATTATTTTAAGGAGGTTGTTTCCGATGGCCCGAACAGAATCGAATATGTTTCCGCTTGGAAAAGAAGCACCACAATTTACATTGCCTGATGTGGTTTCTGGAAAAAATGTTTCCTTAAACGACATCAAATCGGACGTAGCAACAGTAGTCATGTTCATTTGTAACCACTGTCCGTTTGTCAAACATGTGCAACATGAGCTTGTTCGACTAACGAATGATTATATGCCAAAAGGAATTTCATTTGTGGCAATTAACTCTAATGACGTCGAAAACTATCCAGATGACTCACCAGAAAAAATGAAAGAGGTTGCCGAAGAGCTTGGTTACCCATTCCCTTATTTATTCGATGAAACTCAAGAAGTGGCGAAAGCATATGACGCTGCATGTACTCCTGATTTCTACATTTTTGACGGCGACCTAAAATGCGTATATCGTGGTCAATTGGACGACTCTCGTCCTGGAAATGACGTCCCGGTTACCGGTGAATCTATTCGCAAGGCCCTTGATCAATTGTTAAAAGGGGAGCCAGTTGATCCAAATCAACGTCCAAGCCTTGGCTGCAACATTAAATGGAAAAACCAATAAGTGAATTTCATCTATGTTCTTCTATATAAAAATTCCCCCATTTCCTTTACCCATCGAATGGGAAATGGGGGATTTGTTTGTCTACGATCATTTTATATCTATTAATCAAACGTTTGATTAATAGATGTATTCCTTGAAAGATAAGGTTCGTTTTTATTAAACAAACGTATGTTTAACAATCATATTCCTTATTTATTATTTACCATCGCTTTAGCTATGCGCGCAGCTAATTGGGCGTTATTTTTGACAAGCGCAATATTCGCTTCGAGACTTTTTCCTTCTGTTAATGTCTTCACTTGATCCAATAAGAATGGAGTTACTTCTTTACCTGTAATCTTCTTTTCTTCCGCTTCTTGAAGGGCTTGGTTGATGATCGAATGAATATAGGACTCTTCAAGTTCATGTTCTTTCGGAACAGGGTTGGCAATGACCAATCCGCCTTGTAAACCTAATTCCCATTTCAATTGAATAAGCTCAGCTATTTCTTCTGGTGTGTCTAATTGATAGTCTACATGATACGGGCTTGTTCTTGAATAAAAGGCTGGTAATATATTGGTGCCGTATCCGATGACTGGTACACCGTTGGTTTCTAAATATTCTAAGGTAAGACCTAAATCTAAAATCGACTTCGCCCCAGCACAAACGACCGCCACGTTTGTCTGTGCCAGCTCTTGTAAGTCAGCGGAAATGTCCATTGTCTTTTCTGCTCCCCGATGCACACCACCGATTCCACCAGTTGCAAACACTCGAATGCCAGCTAAATCCGCACAAATCATTGTTGCCGCTACCGTTGTCGCTCCATGCTTTTTCTTCGCTAAAATATACGGAAGGTCTCTTCGGCTTACTTTTTCAATGTCGTTGCTTGTTCCTAAAAATTCGATTTCCTCTTTCGTGAGACCTACTTTTATTTTTCCTTCAATAATGGCAATGGTTGCTGGTACGGCTCCGTTTTTTCGAATCACTTCTTCGGTTTCAAGAGCCGTTTCTACATTTTGTGGATACGGCATGCCGTGTGAAATAATTGTCGATTCTAACGCAACGACTGGTTGATTGGATGATAAAGCTTCTTTTACTTCTTCTGATAAAACAACATACGTTGATAGCTTCATTGTTCGTCCTCCTTTTGAAAATAAGTGTTTACAGTATGTAATAATCGCTGTTTGTTTAATTCAGTCGATACCGTTTCTTTAGTTGAAAGAGTAATAATCGAACAACTCATCCCGTATTGACAAGCCTCTTTTAACGTTTGGTTTTGCCAATGTCCGAATAAAAAGCCGGCAATAAAGGCATCTCCAGCACCAGTCACATCGACAACGTCTACCTTTGGGGCATCGATGAGTCCGTATTCTTCTTTTGATTTATAGACAACCCCATCTTTTCCCCTTGTAATCACAACTTTCTCACAACCTAACGAAAGGAGTTGATCACAAACACTTTCCAAGTCTTCCTTCATCATATTTGTGTACGTTCTTGCTTCATGCTCATTGGCAATGAAAAAGTTAACACCATATAATTGAGCAGGTAACTTTTTAATTTTCAATGACGACACGGGAGCAAGACATAACGTTTTTTCTTCTTCCCGACAAAATTGAATGACCCAATCAATCGACTCTGCTGGTATATTCGTATCTAAAACAATTACACGTGCATTCAACAGCTCTTGCCGAAAGGTCTCCATCACTTTTGGGGTCATCGTGTCATACACATTCATATCGGCAAATGCGGTGATCAACTCCCCGTCACGAGAAAGGATCGCGGTATACGATCCAGTATTTTGTCCAGTAACATGCATTACCAACCGTGTATCTACATATTTTCCTGTATCTTCAAGCAATTGTTCACCTTCAGCATCGAGGCCAACCGTACTAACTAAGGAGACAGGTATATTGAGTCGTCCTAAATTCTCTGCAATATTTCGAGCGACTCCTCCAGTTGTTGATGAAAATTGAATGGGGTTTGACGTCCCCATTTGAAGCTCATCCACATATCCTTTTCGATCAATGTTGGCCCCACCGATACAAATGATTCGTTCATCCGCTGGAAGTACATACGCTCTACCTAAAATTTTCCCTTGCTTCATTAACGATGAAATATATCCAGCTACCGCTGGACGAGAAATTCCTAAGGAATCTGCTAATTCTTGCTGGGATATGAACGGATTGACTCGTATATGCTCTAAAATTTGCTTTTCACGTTTGTTCAACTCCATCCCCTCCCTATTGAAACGGTAAGTGTCTGTTATTTGTATAGAAAATAAACAATTGTTTATATTTTAAACAATTGTTTATATCATACATAAAAACGGTTGACTTGTAAAATTTGTCAGACGTCTTACTTACCTATTTAAGTTTCGAATTTCTTTTTGATAAATGTCATGAAGTTGAGATTGTTTTTTCGTATGAACAACGGCATACGGCTCGGTTCTTTGCGCCCGGTTTGTTAACTGGAAAAGTTTCGTTACTGGATCAGGGAGGGCTTGATGAGGGACAGGTACGTAAAACATTTTTTCTTTTAACGGTTGATGGGCCGCCAAATGGAATCCCCAAATACCAAAGGACGGAACAATCCGTTCATATGGTAATGTGAATAATCCCGCCGCTTCCATCGTCTTCGCAATACTCCAAAAGACGATTGGTGTATCTTCTGTTGAGTTGGATTGACAGACGAGCGTACCCGTTTTTGATAGTCGTCTTGCGATTTTCTCGAACATTTCTTTTGTGTAAAGTTCGGCAATCACTTCGTCTACAGGGTCCGGAAAATCAATAATGATAACATCATATTGTTTTTGGCATTTTTCGATAAATGCATTGGCATCTTTCACATGAACCGTGACACGCGAATCAAAGAACGCTCGGTTGTTTTGCTTCGTTAACGCTGGAACCGTCCGAGCAGCCTCTAATACAACCGGATCAATATCGACTAACTCCACTTGTTGTACATCCGGATATTTTAATACTTCTCTAAGAGCTAACCCATCTCCCCCACCTAAAATAAGGACACGTTCTCGTTTGTCGTTCCATGACATCGCCGGATGAACAAGTGCTTCATGATAATAACGTTCATCGATCGAGCTAAATTGCAACTCATAATCTAAATAAAGACGAAGGTCGTTTGCTTCGACGATAAAAATATCTTGAAACGGACTTTTTCCTTGATAATGGACATGATGTTCTCCGCTTAATATTTCTTTTAATTGAATTATATCCCACTCATTACTTTGGTTTGGCTTGATCATTTGGAGATGCTCCATTTGGGTAGTTAATCGATTGTCTTTATTTTGAGAAGTCCATTGTTTTCGTAAAATTGGGTCTGAATGAGTTTTATTTCCTCTAGGTACATAGTAAACTTGAGTGAATTGCGCTCCAATTTGTTCAGTAAATGTTTCAATGGCCTTCCATAACCGATCCGTTGATGTGTCTCCGCACGTGTACAAATCGAGTGCCGCATACTTTTTTTCTGGCCACGTGTGTATGGAAAAATGAGAGGTACTTAACACAATGACTCCCGTTACCCCTTCTGGATAGAAGGGATGAAAATGACTCGATAACTTATTCATTCCAACTTGATTCACTATGTTGCTCATTTCTTTTTCCAACCATTCGCCTGAGTTCAAACGACTTTCCGAACAACCGTAGGATTCAATAATAAAATGGTGACCCGTAGTATCCATCTTCGTTCCCCACTTTCGCCTTTTTCACAAAATATGTACAATCTTTAACATTCGCTTGTATGTTTGTCTATAAAAAGCGTTAGACACTTATGAAATTCAGGTATGGAAGGAATAATTAGGAGTTGTTACGTTGGTCAGGACATGTGAATCCGTTAGATGTGTGGCTTATTGGACAAATTACTCTAGTTTTAGGATAGGGGCTTGGGGGGACAGGGACACACTAAGAAATGGAAGGAGGTAAAAGGTGATCCCTTTTTTACGTTCATCATAAGGAATGGGGCACAACTAGAATGTTTGCCTTCTTGTCTTTTATTACTATTTTTCCGAATAGTAAAAACATAAATTTAATGTAACATAAAGCTATGATATAATTATGTTATGCTACATCGGAGGAAGTGCAATGAAAACTGTTGAAGCAATTAAAGATGAAAAACAACTTCTATCAATAAAAGCATTTTTAAAACGACGTTCACTGCGTGACTATTGTTTATTTTTGCTTGGAATTAATACAGGTATCCGAATTAATGATTTACTGCATTTACATGTAAAAGACGTTATGAGCGAATCAGGTGAAATTCTTCACTACCTTCAATCCTCTGTTTACACTGATCCACCCGTATATTTTAACGATCATGTTCGTAACTCTTTACGAGCATATATTCAAGAAAGTTTACTCCGCTACACCGATTACCTTTTTCAATCAAGAAAAACGAATGAACCAATTACTCGTCAGCAAGCTTACCGAATTATTAATGAAGCAGCTAAACTATCAGGAGTGAAAGGGTCAATTGGTACCCACACACTTCGTAAAACATTCGGCTATCATGCGTATAAAAAAGGAATTGCGATTTCACTCATTCAAAAAAGGCTGCAACATTCCACTCCCTCTGAAACTCGTCAATATATAGGGATTACAAATCAAAATCCTGTTTATATCCAATTGGATGTAAATTTATAACAAAGAGAGTGAGTTGACAACCATGTTTGAAGATATTTTGCATACAGATACATTTGTTTTACTTACAGCTATTTTATTTATCACTGGTATCTTGACCACGAAATTTTCTTCTCGTATAGGAGTACCTGCTCTTGTTCTATTCATGGTGGTCGGTATGGTTATGGGAAGCGATATATTAGGGATTATTTATTTTGACAACGCAAGTACCGCCCAACTTATAGGGGTCTTTGCCCTTATTATTATTTTGTTTGAGGGTGGACTTCAAACAAAATGGAGTACGCTTCGCCCTGTTATTCTTCCTTCTCTTTCTCTTGCAACCATTGGGGTTATTTTAACATCTGGAATCGTCGCACTTGCAGCAAAGATGATTCTTGACCTGGGATGGCTAGAAGCAATCCTGTTTGGTGCAATCGTTGGTTCTACAGATGCAGCTGCCGTGTTTGCTGTGTTAAAGGGACAAAATATTAATGAACGCGTTGGTAGAACATTAGAAGCAGAATCAGGCTCGAACGACCCGATGGCTGTCTTTTTGACAGTTGCAATGATTGAATTGATTACGATGCCCGATGCAAATGCACTAACGTTGGTTGGTTCTTTCTTTGTACAAATGGGGGTTGCTCTTATCGTTGGTTTTCTTTTCGGTAAATTAGCCGTTGCAGCTTTAAATCGCATTAATCTTGATTCAAGTGGGCTATATCCCATTTTCGCGATTGCGTTTGCTTTACTCACATACGGGATCACGGCTTTTCTGAACGGAAGTGGTCTTCTTGCCGTGTACGTATTAGCTATCATAATTGGAAACGCAGAAATTGCATACCGGCATTCGATTTTTCGGTTTTCAGAGGGCTTTGCATGGATGATGCAAATATTGATGTTTGTCATTTTAGGTCTTCTTGTTTTCCCATCCGAGCTCTTTACGTGGACCATTTTCTCAAAAGGTATCTTAATTTCAGCAATTTTAATGCTTATTGCTAGACCGATAGCTGTTTTTGCTTCTACGATTAAAATGAATTATACAAATAAAGAATTATTATTTCTTTCATGGGCAGGATTAAAAGGTGCGGTGCCAATTGTCCTTGCCACATTCCCTATGTTGGCACATATTGAAAACAGTCAACTTATCTTTAATGTTGTTTTTTTCGTTGTGATGACGAGTTGCTTAATTCAAGGAACAACTATTACCTATTTAGCTGAAAAACTTGGATTAACGGGTCCACAGAAAACTACTCCGATGCATTCGCTCGAGCTCATTTCGCTTGGAAAAGCAGATGCAGAAATGATTGAATACGAGATAGAGACCGACTCGGCCATTGTAGGCAAATCATTACAAGATATTCCTTTTCCAGACGGTTCTTTAGTCAACGCAATTATTCGAGAAGATCAGCTCATTACACCTACTGGAAACACCATCATTTATGCAGGAGATTTCCTCTATATCCTTACTTCAAGAAAGAGTAAAAATCAATTAAAACAGCTTTTACAAGAAAAGAATAAAAACAGTCAATTAGATGAGGAGAGAATGAATTTATCTAATTCTGTATAACGAAATTGATTGATAACAACCACTTATCTTGTTGGGTAAGTGGTTGTTTTTATTATAAAAGGAGGGGGGTGATTCAAAAATAACATCCTTCCGCACGATGGGAAGGATGTTTAAATCGATGTGGAGGTGTCCAATTGAGGGTTTTCTATGTTAAGTCCGAAATCTTCTGGTTGAATTTCACTCGATTTTGGTAATTTCCATAACCTTGGAATAAGGAGCCAAAAGAATGCAATGAATAAAAGTCCTAATGCTGGGGAAGCGAGCACATGCGTACTTCCAATTTTTAATGCCAACACCCCAGCAATGAGGGACCCAAGTGGCATCGCTCCAACAGATACACTGCCTAAAACAGTGGACACGCGAGCTAAATATTTCGTCGGGACGACAGATTGAACGACAGCCGCCATGACGACATTGGTCGCACCGATTGGCAGTAAAGATAAGGCGAGTAAAATAAGACTTGTATATGTATTTGGTACGTAAATGGCACTTGCCCAAAGAGCCGCGGAGCCAGCAAAGGAGAACACAGCCACTTTACCAAGTGGGAAACGTTCAATCGTTGAGGCAAATAACGTCCCTATCAAGATTCCAAATGAAAGGGCCGCTAAATAAAATCCATAGACAGACGCGCCCCCACGATGATCGGCGTAATCCGGCAATACTCCATTCACCATTCCAAAAGCAAAGTTGGCAATTAATCCGCCTAGGGCAGCTACAAAAAATAACGAGCGAAATACAATATGTAACCCTTCTTTTAATTGTTTTCCATACTCGCCAAAGGATGATTCTTGTTTTTCCATATTAAGACGTTCAATCGGTAATTTTAACATCGAGAAAATAAGCATAGCGGCTAAAAAGATGACGGCATCAGCCAATAAAATCGTCGTGGCCCCAAATGTCGCAATAAGCAAGCCTGCTATTGTCGTAAAAACGAGTTCCATTCCGTGAAAAGCAAAAGAAAATGCGGTATTTCCTTTGACTAATTGTTCTTTTTCTAAAATCACTGGTAAAAGGGCGGACTGCATCGGAAAGACAAGTTGGTTCATCAGCGCTAGTAAAGGCATGATAACTAAAAGAAACTCAACAGTTAGCCAATTGAAATGAGCCACAATCGGAATAAACAAAACAACGATTGCTTGAGTCAATTGAGTCGAAACAAACGTCTTTTTTATGGGCAAACGCTCTACAATTGGTCCAAAAAACATTTGCAACGCATTCGGAATTAAGACAAGAAATCCTGCAAGTCCCGTGTAAAACGTCGAGCCCCCAAGCTGGTGAACGAGCCACATCGTCGCAATCGCATACAAACTATCCCCAGCGTTGGATAATAAGCGAGCAGAAAACAGTTGAACAAATGTTGGATTTTTCCAAATTAACACTTTATTCCCTCCTTTTTTCCACCTCCCCATTTTATCATAGGATTTAAATTTTATGACAAAATTTTCGTTTTTTTCAAATAATATTATTTACAGCTGTTCGTAAAATGGGGCCATGATGCACAGGAACGCTTAGTTCTTTTAATTTCGCTTCCAACACGATATGTATATCGTAACGTTTCACACCTAATTTAATTGTTTCCACATTTCCTTTCCTTTTAAAAATGCTCTACCCTGAAATAACTGTGGATCACTTTTTCTGTATTTTATTCATCCATGTGACAATTTTTATTGGCATGGGTGTCTGTTAAACGATACTGTTGATATTTATACATTTCTCTGCAGGCGGACGCTTTCCTAGGGCAAGCCGCTTCCCTTGCTACGCTCAAGTAACGGTCTTGCCTGACTTGCTGTTCCCGCTGGAGTCGCCGCCGTGTGAATAACTTGCTAAAAATCAACAATGACATTGAAAAAAAGAAGGACAACGCCATGCTGCCCTTCTTAGTCATTCCATTATTCTTCTTTTTTATAGACAGGATAACCTTCGAGTTTTATATCCGGTCCCACTGGCGTTACCGTAAAGCTTGTCAATTCAATGGCTTCTTTCATCAACGCTTTTCCTTCTCCTTCGAAAAAGGTTGGAGCCATGCGCCCGCCAATCAATTTCGGAGCCACGTAAACGACCACTTTATCGACAAGACCGTTGTTCAAAAACGAGGCGTTCACCTCGCCGCCTCCTTCGACAAGAACAGAGGAAATTTGCTCTTCTCCAAGTATGCGCACCACTTCTTTCACATCGACCCGGGACGGATGACTCGTTACCAAAACTCGTATTCCTTGGTCCTCAAGTGCTTCTTTTTTCTTTTTATCATACGCTTCGCTTGTAAAAATCCACGTCTCCGCTTCGTTATTAGCTAGCACACGGGCATCGAACGGAATTTTTAACGTCGAATCCAGAATGACGCGTAGCGGATTTCGTCCATGAGGAATGCGGGTTGTGAGCTGTGGATTATCTTTTAAAACCGTATTTACCCCCACTAAAATCGCCCGATGTTCATGACGAAGTTGGTGCACATCTTCTCGCGCTTTTTCTGACGTAATCCATTTACTGTCAGCAGTATAGGTGGCGATTTTTCCATCAAGCGTCATCGCTGATTTAAGGGTGACAAATGGAAGCTTTGTAGTGATGTACTTATTAAATACTTCATTCATTCTTTTTGCTTCTTCTTCACACACCCCAACAATAACCTCCACACCCGCTTCTTCTAACATACGCACTCCGCGCCCAGAGACAAGCGGATTCGGGTCAAGGGTGGCGATAACAACTTGTTTTACACCAGCACGGACCACCGCTTCCGCACAAGGACCTGTTCGACCGTAATGTGAACAAGGTTCTAATGTCACATACATCGTGCTCCCTTTTGCAAGGTCCCCGGCCATATTAAGCGCATGAATTTCCGCATGCGGTTCTCCTGCCTTTAAGTGAGCCCCAATTCCAACGATGCGATTGTCATTGACGATTACCGCTCCAACCAGTGGATTCGGATCGGTTTGCCCTTTCATTGCTTTTGCATTTTGAATGGCTAACTGCATGTAAAATTCATGATTTGCCACTGATGAGTGCGCCTCCTTCGTGTCCAGTTAGGTTTAAAATTGAAAACACACGTAACTCAATGTTCCGTATTCGTATGCTCGAAACAATAATTGAGGCTTGTCCATCGTTCCACTGCCCATCGCGATAAATAATGGAACAAAATGTTCGGGACGAGGGATTGCCATTGACGCATGTGGGGCGAGCTCTTCATAACGGAAAAGTGCGGCGAGATCTTTCTTTTGAACATGCTCAATGAGCCAGTCATCAAATTCCACTGCCCATGGCTCTGGTGTTTGTTGGCCCCATTTTAGCAATCTTAAGTTATGAACAGTGGCTCCGCTTCCAACAATTAAAATATCTTCCTCTCCTAGTCCGCGTAAAGCTTCGCCAATCCGATATTGCTCTTCAGGTGGTAAAAACGGATGAACGGATATTTGCACAACCGGAATATTGGCATCCGGATACAAATGCTTTAATACGCTCCACGAACCGTGATCAAGTCCACGCTTTGTATCGATGGTTGTAGGAATCCCTTGTTTTTCTAATCGTTGTTGAACAAGGGCTGCCACTTCTTTTGACCCTTTGGCCGGATATTGTACTTGGAATAACTCTTCAGGAAATCCATAAAAATCATGGATCGTTTCGTATTCTCCCTCAATAGAGGAAATCGTCAATACCTCACGTTCCCAATGGGCCGTGAAAATCACAATGGCTTTTGGCTGAATCTGTTTACCTATGTTTTGTAAAAATTTTGTATACTCATTATCTTGTATCGCAATCATCGGCGAGCCGTGAGCTACAAACAAAGATGGAGCCATGGGATTGAAACCTCCTTATAGCGATAAGCTAAAATTTTCTTTCATTGTACCATCTTCAATGCTGTGATTGCTGGATTGATGCTCAGCATATTTATGGATGCGCCAATATTTAGTTTCTATGTACCTTTTTGTATAGACTATGTACCAAATGCGAGATTCTATGTGCCTATAAAGAACTTTTATGTGCCAACTACGAATTTCTTTAGTACTAATACCTCATCTAGATAAAAAAAGCGAGCCGCTAATGGCCCACTCGTTATCGATACATCGTCCACGTGCCGATATCTTGAAAACCAAGTCGCTTATATATTTTACCGGCATCTGGATTATCATAAAATAAGCATAAATATTTTCCTTCTTGAATGAGATCGGAAATGATACGCTGCAGGATGGCGCTCGCGTATCCTTTTTGGCGATATTCTTTATCGGTGCACACGGCAACGATCATGGCTGAGAAGGAGTTTTCCGCAGCTGTGGACGCAGAGGAAACAATTTTCCCATCCTCTTCGATCACATACGTTCGACCGGTGTTAGTTTCAATAGATTTTATAAGCATGTCCCGTGAGCTAGGAGTGATTTGAAACTCGTCAATACGGCTTCGTAGGTCCATGATACGATCGACATCATCTATCGTTGCTAAACGAATATCATATGGTAGTTCTTTTTGTACATGCTCGGTCGACTTACATTCGGCAAAATACGTGACACGTTTTTTCCCTAGCGGAATGTCAGTTAACCCTTCAAATGGCTCTACCACATCCGATTTCCCTGATAGCTGAAAGTCACCGGAATACGAACGTATAATCTCAGCAAAACCTTCCACATCATAAGAAGCTTTCGCATAGGGAATAAAAGAATTATAGAAACGTAATAATACCGCTTTTAATTCCCCGTGTTCATCGAAGTCTCCCCATAGTTCTTGAAAATCTGCGTCATAGCCAAACTGTTCGATATCTCCTATGATAAATAGGTTCATCGAAGATTCTTCTTTTAAAAAAACAAACACCGCTTCGTGATCTTTCGAAGTCAACTTTCGAATCATCCTTCTCCCCCCTATTTTCATTTATCTGTTTATTCAAAATTTTATTTATAAAAAAATACCATTTCATCAATTTTATGGCAATATATTTTTTTACGATGATCCTATAAAGCAAATACTTAAGGGAATAATTCAATGAATAAGAGCAAAACACATTAATTATGAGAAAAAATCCAAAATTTATGAGAAAAAATTGAACTTTTATGGGAAAAAATCTAAATCTTATGGGAAAAAACCCACGTTTACGAGAAAAAAACTAATTTTTTCATGGGAATAGGACTATTAGAAATTATTTTTAAGAATTTCCTTCCCCTTTTGTACGTACTCTATCATCACTTCTTTCGGTACCATGCTTCCACCGGTTGCCCAAGCGATGTGAGTCGCCTGTTTCATTTTATCTTGAAGGCCATTTTTTAAGACGAATTGTTGGCCGCTTTCAAAGCGAAATAGGTTCGTTGGACCAATAACTCCGGCTAAAGCAGACGGTTCAAGTAAGATATTCTCCGTCTCCTTCATTTTTGTAAGTAAGGCGTATAACTGCTTATCAGACACTGTGTAGACACCGCTTATTAGTTGTTCAAGCGTTTTTCCGACAAAACCGGATGGCCGGCCGACAGCTAATCCGTCTGCTTCGGTTCGATTATCAATGCCAAAATCTTGAACGGCCACTCGATCGTGTAAACCAGTCATTAATCCAAGCAGCATACATGGTGAGTGGGTCGGTTCGACAAAAAAGCAATGTACATGGTCCCCAAATAGTAGTTTTAAACCGAATGTTACTCCACCAGGACCACCGCCCACTCCACACGGAAGGTACACAAAGAGAGGATGTTCTTCATCAATGACGATCTTCATGTCATCAAGTTGCTTCTTCAAACGGTACGCGGCCACTGCATAGCCAAGAAACAAGTGTTTCGAGTTTTCATCATCAATAAAGTACATCTTTGGATCTTTTTCCGCTTGCTTTCGTCCTTCTTCTACCGCTCGGCTGTAATCGGAACTGTATTCAATCACGGTGACCCCTTTTTCCCTTAACAAGTCCTTTTTCCACTGTTTCGCATCCGCCGACATATGTACAAACACTTGAAACCCTAATTGGGCACTCATGATGCCGATGCTTAGCCCAAGGTTCCCCGTTGACCCAACAGCTATCGCATATTGCGAATAAACTTGTTTAAATCGTTCACTATCGATGATGGAATAGTCATCCTCTTCCGAAAGCAACCCATGTTGCATGGCCAACGCTTCCGCATGTTTTAACACTTCGTAAATTCCGCCTCTTGCCTTAATGGAACCAGAAATGGCGAGATGGCTATCGCATTTTAGTAACATCTCCCCCAAAATTTCCTGACGGTACAGCTGCTCTAATTCCCGTTTCATATTTCGAATAGGAACGAGCGGGGACTCAATGATCCCGTGATTTTTTGCTGTTTCCGGATACACTTTCGTGATATAAGGAGCAAATCGTTCCAACCTTTTCGCCGCATCCAGCACGTCTTTTTCCGTTAGGCTGATTCGTTTCATCGCTTCTTCCAGAGGGGCGTACTTCGGATTTGTCCAAAACACTTCCTCCGTTTGGATCATGTTTTTAAGTAAAGGGTATTCCTCTAGCCATTGAGAGAGCATTTTACCTTTAATAACCGGATTGTTCATAGTTTCACCTCTTAGAATCGAAAAAATTAATGGTCCTGCACCTTTTATACTTTTATGGGCAGACTTTAATGATGATATTTTTTGGTCAAAACTTTGTCCCAACAAACGCAATTCTCCCAGATAACAAAGCAATGAACAGTGGCATGCTGTAGCTTGGTAGATAAGTGTGAATTTTGTTCCCTTTCAACACGGGACGTGTAAAACATGGTGAGAAGGAACCCTAAAACGAGTTTGAAGGTGAAAGAAGACAGCAAAAAAGCTGCTGATAAACAGAAGCGATGTCATACCTAAAAAAGTTCTTTTTCCACGAATCGATTACCCCGCTACTTTCCTGTTGCTAAATTTCCGATCATAATAAACAGAAAGACCGACAATGATCGGTGTTAATACGATGGTCGGTAAGAACCATAATAGCAAGCTGACTGATTCGATATTTAATAATCTCGGTGCACCAAACACCGTGAAAGCGGTAATGGTCGCAATGGAACAGCCTAACATCCCACTGAAGTGTTCAAACCACCAATGCATTTTTCGCTTTGGCTTTTGGAGCCAATAACGTAACTGTACCGTACTAAGAAACCCCCCTAATAGCGGAAACCAGGTAAGCAACGGAAAATCTTTTATATACCCATAAATACTCATTCCAATCGAAGATATCAACAATAACATCGGGAACCCTAAATCCCCCACATGTGTATGCCGTTCTTTTCTTGTTTTAAATCGTAACACACGAATTCCATAATAAGCGGTGGATGAGCTTAAAATGGATATATACAGCAAAAATAACGAAAACGAGACCAACACAGGTGAAGTAGTTGGATCAATAATTCGATAGATTGCCATGTACACCGCTGTTATCGCCACAATCACCATTCCAATGACGTAAACCCATCCGGAACGAACGTGAAGTGTTCCCCCTTTTTTTGTCACGACCGGAATCCAAAACGTCAATAATGCTGTAAATCCGCCCATAATATGCAAAATCCTCATCCATTCAAAAAGCTCCATGGCAAGCCCCTCCCTTTTTAAAAAAATTGAGAACTTTTAATACTATCGTACAAATGACCGACCTCTATGCGCTATATGAATTTCATTTTTTTACAAATATGTAATCACACTACTGAGTAAAAAGAGGAAAGGCATTCACTTTTTGACATTGACTTGTATTTTACGCCACTTGGCTTGCACTTCCCGCCACTTGGCTTGCACTTCTCGCTACTTGGCTTGCACTTCCCGCTTCTTGGCTTGCACTTCCCACCTCACGGCTTGCACTTCCCGCTACTTGGCTTGCACTTCCCACCTCTCGGCTTGCACTTCTCACCTCTCGGCTTGCACTTCCCGCTACTTGGCTTGCACTTCTCTCTACTTGGCTTGCACTTCTCGCTACTTGGCTTGCACTTTACGCTACTTGGCTTGCACTTCCCGCTTCTTGGCTTGCACTTCCCGCTTCTCGGCTTGCACTTCCCGCTTCTTGGCTTGCACTTCCCACCTCTCGGCTTGCACTTCTCACCTCTCGGCTTGCACTTCTCGCTACTTGGCTTGCACTTCCCGCTACTTGGCTTGCACTTCCCGCTACTTGGCTTGCACTTCCCGCTACTTGGCTTGCACTTCTCACCTCTCGGCTTGCACTTCTCACCTCTCGGCTTGCACTTCTCGC
>NZ_JBCNBW010000021.1:0-131296 GCF_050478865.1 Aeribacillus pallidus
ACCTGTAGGGGATAATACCATGCCACACACCAAGTCACCTTTTTTTGCTAGTCTTCATAGTAGATATACGAATCGAATCCGGCTTCTTTCAGTCTTTGAGCTAATTGTTCTGCATTTTCTTTGTATTTAAATGCCCCTACTTGTACGCGATATAAGCCTCTATTCTTTTCGGATGTGGTAGATAGTATCCTTGGAACTAGTTTCGGTTTTTTCTTTAGATGATAATAGTCTGCTAGACCTCGTACAATTCCTTCTGCACACGCTTTTCGATATTCATCCGATTTTAACAAATCTGCTTCTAGACGATTGGTCATAAACCCGCATTCAACTAAAACGGCGGTCATCTTTGTTTCCCTTAGCACATGGAAATTCGCGGTTTTCACTCCTCGGTCGTCTCTACCGGTCACGGCTAAAAGCTGTTTATGAATAACTGTTGCCAGTTCATACGCTTCTTTTGGTTTTGTGATATAGACGTACGTTTCGATGCCGTCGACTTCGTTCCAGTCCCCGTTTCCGAATGCATTGCAATGAATGGAAATATAACAATCGACATTTAACGCGTTGGCCCGGTCCGTCCGCTCTTGCAATGGGACATCGTCTTCGTCTGAGTGTGCAAAATATACGGTCACATTTTCGTAGTCTTCCAGCATTTGCTTAGCATAATTAGCAACCGCTCGATTAAATTCATATTCTTTCATTCCATTCGGTGATCGTTTCCCTGGTGTGTCAAATCCATGTCCAGCATCGAGCATAATTTTCATCCTTCGTTCACCCCTATTAAACTTAGGAAAAACCTACTTCTATAATATGAGCCTGTTTAACCATCCGATACTTTTACAGAGAAAATAGTGATTTTCAAGAAAGGCTATGTTATATGTCATTGTTGATTTTTAGCAAGTTATTCACACGGCGGCGACTCCAGCGGGAACAAGAAGCCGCAAGACCCTTACTTGAGCGTAGCGAGGGAAGCGGCGTGCCCGCGGAAAGCGTCCGCCACAAGCGTAATGTATAATCATCAATAGTATCGTTTAACAGACAACCATGCAATAAAAATTGGCACATCGATAAGTGAAATAACAGCTAAAGTTATCTACAGTTATTTCAGGGTAGAGTTTTAAAAAAACGGAACTTCCTACAGAGTATTGAATCATGTCAATTGGTGACAATTAGTGCTACAATGAAGAAGGAATTTGTAATATACATACGATTGTTCATCGTTATTTTCAAAAAGTAAGGAGGCTCTTAGTTTGGCTAAAGTTCGGACAAAAGATTTAATTGAGCGTTTCGATTTAGAGCTAGTCAGCGGTGAAGAAGGGATTCATCGCCCGATTACAACTAGCGATATTTCCCGACCAGGGTTAGAAATGGCTGGTTACTTTGATTATTATCCAGCTGAGCGACTACAATTGTTAGGGAAGACAGAATTATCTTTTTTTGAAATGTTGTCCAAAGAAGAACGTCAATTGCGCATGCAAAAGTTATGTACGGATATTACTCCTGGAATTATTATTTCAAGGGATATGGATGTACCGGAAGAATTAATTGTCGCATCGAACGAGCACGACGTACCAGTAATGAAATCTTCGATGAAGACGACGCGTCTATCCAGCCGCCTTACGAATTATTTAGAAAGTAAGCTTGCCCCAACGACCGCTGTTCATGGGGTGTTAGTCGATATTTATGGCGTCGGTGTTCTCATTACTGGAAAAAGCGGAGTTGGGAAAAGTGAAACGGCCTTAGAGTTGGTGAAAAGAGGTCATCGGCTAGTTGCGGACGATTGCGTCGAAATTCGCCAAGAGGACGGAGATACCCTTATTGGTTCAGCCCCCGAGCTGATTGAGCACTTACTCGAAATTCGTGGGCTGGGCATTATTAACGTCATGACCTTGTTTGGTGCAGGGGCGGTTAAAAGTCATAAGCAAATCACCCTCGTTGTTCATTTAGAGTTATGGGATCAAAATAAACATTACGACCGCCTGGGCCTTGAAGAGGAAAAAATAAAAATTATTGATACGGAATTGACGAAATTAACGATTCCGGTTCGACCGGGACGAAACTTAGCGGTCATTATTGAAGTGGCTGCGATGAACTTCCGTTTAAAACGGATGGGCGTTAATGCGGCGCAACAGTTTACCGAAAAATTAGCGGATGTTATTGAGGAAAGCGGACATGAAGATTTATAATCTTCAAAATGAGTTAACGTATGATAAATAAAAAGGAGGAACATACAATGCAACCACTTGATCCAATTGCCTTCTCGATTGGACCGATTGAAGTTCGCTGGTATGGAGTTATCATCGGGATTGGCATAGTGCTGGGTTACTTATTAGCATCCAAAGAAGCGGAAAAACGAGGACTAGACAGCGATATTTTTGCGGATTTACTCATATGGGCGCTTCCGATTTCGATTCTTACGGCACGGGCCTATTATGTGATTTTTCAGTGGGACTATTATTCTCAATACCCTGAAAATATCATTAAAATTTGGAACGGTGGGTTAGCTATTCATGGGGCACTTATCGGTGCAGTTGTGACCACGATTGTCTTTGCTAGAGCGAAGCACGTTTCATTTTGGGAATTGATGGATATTGCGGCACCGTCCATTATTTTAGCGCAAGCGATCGGTCGCTGGGGCAATTTTATGAACCAAGAAGCGTATGGTGGAGAAGTAAGTCGCTCCTTTTTAGAAGGGCTATTTTTACCAGATTGGATCATCAATCAAATGTACATTAATGGAGCTTATCATCATCCAACGTTTTTATATGAATCGCTGTGGAACCTCGCTGGTTTTGCCTTATTGTTATTTTTACGACGAGTGACCTTACGTCGTGGGGAAGTATTTTTAACATATATCATTTGGTATTCGATCGGCCGGTTTTATATTGAAGGCATGCGGACAGACAGTTTAATGTTGACCGATACGCTACGAATGGCACAAATCATTTCCATTGTGTTAGTTGTGAGTGCCATTGGTTTGATATGGTATCGTCGCTTTAAAGGGTATGCTGACCAACGTTATGCTGATAAAGAATAATAGATGGGAGAGAGAAATATGAATTGGCGCCAATCGTTCCGTCAAGGGATTCAAGTTGGACTAAAGACGACATGGGAGCTTGGAAAAATTATTTTTCCCATTACGTTATTTGTATCGATTTTACAACATACGCCGATTCTTCATTGGTTGATTGAATTGATCTCACCATTGATGTCGTATATCGGCTTATCTGGAGATGCGGCGATTCCGCTTGTGTTAGGAAATTTTTTAAACTTATATGCGGGGATTGGTGCCATTTTATCACTACAACTGACAGTAAAAGAAGTATTCATTCTCGCGGTGATGCTATCGTTTTCACATAATTTACTCGTTGAATCGAGCGTGGCTAAAAAAGTCGGGGTCAAAATATGGGTGATGGTGGCTGTCCGGTTAGGCTTAGCCTTGATTTCGGCCTTTTTTATTCATCTTCTTTGGGAAGGCGGCAGTGAACTAGCCCAATATGGCATGGTGGCTCCAAGTGACCCGACTTTTTCTTCGTGGGGAGAAATTGCGTTGTATGGGCTACAAAGTGCAGCGATCGGAGTGTTTCAGTTAGCTCTTATCGTCATTCCGTTAATGATGGGTATTCAATTCATGAAAGATTTAAAATGGCTCCAACAATTCTCCAAGTGGGTCGCTCCATTTACGAAAATTCTTGGCATGAGTCGGAATACTTCTACAACGTTGGCAGCTGGCCTTTTATTTGGCTTAGCCTATGGGGCCGGGGTGATGATCCAAGCGGTAAAAGAAGACGGAGTCAGTTCCAAAGATGTCACCTTGGCGTTTATTTTTCTTGTCGCCTGTCACGCGGTCATTGAGGATACGTTAATTTTTATTCCGTTAGGCATTCCGGTTTGGCCGTTATTATTAATTCGGGTAGTTGTTGCTATTATCATCACATGTATCGTCTCGCTTGTTTGGAGGCGTCTCGCAATCACGAATAGAAAGGAAGCTTCATTATGAGTAAACGTATTACGACCCTTTTATTCGACTTGGATGGAACGTTAATTGATACGAACGAATTAATAATTTCATCGTTTATACACACGTTAAACCATTACTATCCGGACCAATACAAACGCGAAGATGTATTGCCATTTATGGGTCCACCGCTTGCGGATACGTTTATGAAAATCGATTCTGAACGCGTAGACGAAATGATCGAACGATATCGGAAATATAATTTAGAAAACCATGACTTGCTCGTGAAAGAGTTTGACGGGGTATATGAAACCATTCAAGCATTACATGAACAGGGATATAAAATGGCAATTGTTTCAACCAAAATTCGTGACACCGTGATAAAAGGACTCCGTTTGACGAAATTGGACAAATTTTTCGATGTGGTCGTCGGTCTTGACGATGTGAAACACGCAAAGCCGGATCCGGAGCCATTACAAAAAGCGTTACAACAACTTAGCTCCACCCCTGACGAAGCGCTCATGATTGGCGACAACTCTCACGATATTTTAGGTGGAAAAAATGCGGGGACGAAGACGGCAGGTGTTGCTTGGTCAGCGAAAGGAAAAGAGTATTTAGCCCAATTTGAACCAGACTATATTCTCGAGCATATTCAAGATTTATTTGATATTTTACAGGTGAGCAAACAATGAGAAAAACGGATCGATATCCCGTCCAAGGTTCTAATTCGTTATGGCAAATGTATAAAACGGTTTCCTTTTGGAAAGTGATGAAAAATTTCATCGTCATTCAAATCGCTCGTTATACGCCTTTTTTACCGGTGAAAAACTGGCTGTATCGGACGCTTCTCGGAATGAAAGTTGGTAAACAAACATCGTTCGCTTTAATGGCGATGCCGGATGTAATGTTTCCAGAAAAAATATCGGTTGGTTCCAACTGCATCATCGGCTATAATACGACGATTCTCACTCATGAATATTTAATTAACGAATATCGACTGGGCGAGGTGCGAATCGGTGATGAAGTGTTAATCGGGGCCAATTCGACGATTTTACCTGGTGTGACCATTGGGGACGGTGCAATTGTGTCAGCAGGAACGCTTGTTCATAAAGACGTTCCAGCCGGTGCCTTCGTCGGCGGAAATCCGATGCGAATTATTTATACAAAAGAAGAACGGGAAAAGCGGGATCAGATAGAAAGTTCAGTTAAAATAATGGACCACTTGCGGAAATCGGATTTTTAGACGAGAGTTTATTGCATCATTCTATTCGAATTGAGATGGAAAAATGAGTGTAAACTTCTCCCCATCGTGGTCTACGGTTTCCATATAGATATTTACTTGCTTAGATAGAGGTTTACTTTCAGTTACTCTTGAAATACTTTCCGTTACTATTAATTTACTTGCCATTACTATTGAATTACTTTCCGCTACCGTTGAGTTACTTGCCAATAAGTCGAATTTTACTTGCTATAACGTTCCTATTTATCAATCAAAAAAAGGGACTGATCTACTGAAAATCAAGCCCTCAGTTAGATCAGTCCCTTCCGTTTATTTTTGCTTCCACGTAAGATAAGTCAACGTCTTTACCGAACCAATCGGCTAATTTTTTCCGCGCTTTCTGTTTGACGTCGTCATCAATGTACATGGCCACTTGGAGTAAGGCGACACCTAACGCACCTAAATCATCCGTAAAGCCGACTCCTGGTGATAGATCAGGAATTAAATCAATTGGAAAAATAAAGTATCCGAGTGCCCCGATGATGATCGCTTTTGCTTTTGGAGGAACGTTCGGCTTTTGAAGGGTGTAATAAAGAAGGAGTACCGAGTAAACGGCCGAAACCCCAGCTTTTTTTCCATACTTTTTTAACTTTTGCCACAGTTTTTCTTCCGAGTAATGTTCACCTTTTTTCTCTAACTCCCGTTTCATTTCTTCCGTTTCTTTCATTTCAACCACCTCTTATCGTTATTGTACCTTACTGTTTCATTTTCTTGAAAAAAAGATGCTTGTTACCATTTGTAAACATTTGATAAAAAAGTTTTCCATTTTGGTTGACGTCAACCGAAAAGCAAGGTAAACTACGAATAACTTTACTTTACTACCATATTAGCGAACTAAAGGATTTTGAATCATTCGAAGGGTGAGAACATTGTCGCGAATTTTAGCTTTTGAAAAACCGAACGGGATGAAAGACATTCTTCCAGAGCGATATGAAAGAAAAAAACAAATTCGATCCAGCATAGAACGCGTCTTGCACATGTGGGGGTATCGATTTGTTGAAACTCCGACATTGGAATATTACGAAACGGTGGGGGTGGCTTCCGCTATTGAAGATCACCAATTATTTAAACTACTCGACTCATCTGGGCAACCGCTTGTATTACGACCTGATATGACCACACCAATTGCCCGTTTAGCTGCTTCAACGTTATCTAAAGAACCACTACCCTTACGCCTCGGCTATTGTGCTCCCGTTTTTCGTTCGCCAAAAAAAGAGGGAGGAGCACTATCGGAATTCGAACAAATAGGTGTGGAGTATATTGGTGATTATTCCATTACTGCTGATGGAGAGGTCGTCGCCTTACTTGTTTCTGTACTAAAAGAAATTAGTTTAGAAAAGTTTCAAGTGTCCATCGGGCATGCCACCTTATTACAGGAGCTTTTAAAAGGAATGCTCCCTGAAGAACGTCTCGTTTCTTCGTTTACTCAGCATTTAGTGGAAAAAAATTATGTCGCATTCGAAAAAGATGTCGAATCGTTATCCGTATCAACGGAAACGAAAAAACGGTTGTTAAACATTTTATCGTTGCGGGGAAAAGAAGACGTGCTTTCTACCGCTTCCGAACTGTTAACCGACAAAGAGGGATCTGAGGAGCTCGAGCAGCTATCAAAGCTTTGGTACGTGTTGGAAGATTATGAAGTGTCCTCTTTTGTTCAATTTGACTTAACGCTTGTTGGGGAAATGAACTATTATTCTGGCATTCTTTTCGAAGTGGATGCACCAAAAATAGGCTTTCCGCTTGGGAACGGTGGCCGGTATGACTTTTTAGTAGAAAAGTTTGGGAGAAAGCTAGGGGCGACGGGCTTTGCTCTAAGACTCGATTACGTTTTAGAAGCGCTTAACGTGAAGGTCCAGCTGCCGGTGCTTGAATGTGTACTGTTTCTGCCACACAAGCAACGGGAAGCGATTCGCTTTGCTCTACAGAAACGAGCGGAAGGAATTCCTATCGTTTTACAACCGATTGAAAGTTTGGATGAGATAAAACTTTATTCTGACAAATATAAACAGATTTATCCATTTTTTGATTAAGGAAGGGAAAACGATGAGCTGGTTAACGATAGCGATGCCAAAAGGTCGAATTTTTGAAGAAGCCGTCCAAATGCTTCGGCTAGCTGGTTTTCAACTGCCAAGCGATTTTGAGGATTCGAGGAAATTGATTATCGATGGGGAAGAAGAAAAATTCCGATTTATTTTAGCCAAACCGATGGATGTCCCGACATATGTGGAGCAAGGGGTGGCCGACATCGGAATTGCCGGGAAAGATGTTTTGTTAGAGGAACAGCGGAATGTTTATGAATTGCTGGATCTCCAAATTAGTCCGTGTTACTTAGCGGTAGCGGGGTTACCGAGTCAAGCAGTGAATGAAAAGGTCGCCACGAAGTATCCACACATCGCTTCATCCTATTTCCGGAAAAAGGGAGAGCAAGTGGACATTATTCCGCTCCGAGGGTCCATTGAGCTTGCTCCGTTAGTCGGATTAGCGGACCGGATTGTCGATATTGTATCCACTGGTCGGACGTTAAAAGAAAACGGGCTGGTCGAATACGATCGTATCATTGAAGTAACATCCCGACTGATTGCCAATCCTGTTCAATTTCGTTTGAAATATGATCAAATTCAATACATTGTCCAAAAGTTAACACCGATTACGAAAAAGATAGGAGCGGTTTCACGATGAACATCACCCGTTTAGCCAATCCGAATGAATTACGTCGGACAATTGAACAATCAACGGAATCGCAGCGAGCCATTGTCAAAGAAATTATTGACCATGTCCGCCGAAATGGTGACCAAGCGCTCGCTTACTATACGAATCAATTTGACAACGTTTCCTTAACGACGTTTTACGTATCCAAACAAGAAATCGAGCAAGCGTATGAAAAAGTAGGAGAAGAAGTAGTGCAACTCATTCGGGAAGCAAAAAAACGCATTCAACGGTTCCATGAACATCAGCGCAAAACAAGCTGGATCACGACAGACGAAACAGGGACAATGCTTGGTCAAAAATTAACCCCATTACAGGCGGTCGGCGTGTATGTGCCAGGTGGAACCGCTAGCTATCCATCGAGCGTTTTAATGAACGTGATACCTGCTAAAGTGGCCGGGGTAAAGCGTATCGTCATGGTGACGCCACCGATGCGTATGGGGGAACTTCCGCCTGCCGTATTAGTTGCTGCAAACGAAGCTGGGGTGACTGAAATCTATAAAGTAGGCGGCGCTCAAGCGATTGCTGCGCTAGCGTACGGAACGGAAACGATTGCCCCGGTTGATAAAATCGTCGGACCTGGGAATATTTATGTCGCCTTAGCGAAACGGGAAGTATTTGGACAAGTGGATATCGATATGATTGCCGGTCCGAGCGAGATTGCGATTTTAGCAGACGATACGGCGGATGCCAAGGAAGTGGCGGCGGACTTACTTTCTCAAGCTGAGCACGACGAACGGGCGGCGAGTGTTTTAGTCACTCCAAGCGAATCGTTGGCTTTGAAAGTTCAGCAAGAAATTGAAAAACAACTTCCTGAACTTCCTCGTCAACACATCGCTCGTGCTTCTTTAGCGAACAATGGCCGAATTGTCCTTGTCGCTTCCCTTGAAGAAGGAATAGAAGCGATCAATCAATTTGCTCCAGAACATTTAGAAATCATAGTGGAAAACGAGATGGAAGTGCTGGCCAACATTCAACATGCGGGGGCGATTTTTCTCGGAAGATGGAGCTCAGAACCCGTTGGAGATTACTTGGCGGGACCGAATCATGTGCTCCCAACAAACGGAACGGCCCGTTTTTCTAGTCCGTTAAACGTTAATGATTTTATTAAAATATCGAGCATTATCCGTTACAGCCAGCAAGCGCTCGAAGAACAGGCTTCGAAAATTGCGGCGTTTGCAAGATTAGAAGGATTGGAAGCCCATGCACGGGCGGTGGAAATTCGAATGGAAAAGCGAGGGGACCAATGATGCGGACAGCCGAGTGGAAACGGGTGACGAAGGAAACAAATATTTCGTTACGATTTACAATCGACGGCGAAGGAAGAGCGGACATCGATTCCGGCGTGCCATTTTTAAACCATATGCTTGACTTGTTTACCCAGCACGGAAAGTTTGATTTAGTGCTGAAAGCGAATGGAGATACCGACATTGATGACCACCATACAACGGAAGATATCGGTATTTGTTTAGGTCTTGCTTTAAAAGAAGCGTTAGGTGATAAAAAAGGAATTCGCCGCTACGGACAGGCGTGGGTACCGATGGACGATGCGTTAGCCCAAGTCGTTATTGATTTAAGCAACCGCCCGCATTTTGAAATGAGGGGAGAACTTCCGAGTTCACGCGTCGGAACGTTCGATACGGAGTTAGTACACGAATTTTTATGGAAGCTGGCCCTAGAGGCGAGAATGAACCTACATGTCATCATACATTACGGACGGAATTCGCATCATATGATTGAAGCGGTATTTAAAGCGTTAGGGCGGGCGCTTGATGAAGCGACCTTACTCGATCCACGCGAAAAAGGCGTTCCTTCCACGAAAGGAGTATTGTAACAATGATCGGCATTGTTGATTATGGGGTGGGCAATTTATTTAGCGTGCAAAAAGCGTTCGAGCGAATCGGAGTGGATGCGTTTGTCTCAAGTTCGATCGACGAACTGAAACGAGCAGACGGTCTCATTTTACCTGGCGTCGGTGCGTTTAAAGATGCTATGCAACGATTACATGCACAACAACTTGTCCCATTTTTAACGGAGTATATTCAAGAAAGGCCTCTTCTTGGAATTTGCCTTGGGATGCAATTGTTATTTGAAGAAAGTGAAGAGAATGGGTTGACGAAAGGGTTAGGTTTCTTACCTGGCCGGGTTGTTCGTATTCCGAATCAAACCACTGAAGGCGAAAAGGTCAAAGTACCCCATATGGGATGGAACGCGCTTAAAGTTGCCTCCTTTGCTCCAGACTTCCAGTGGGTCAACAGACAGTATGTGTATTTTGTTCATTCGTATTACGTTCAAACGGACGTCCCAGCCATATTAGTGGCTACAACTACTTATGAAGTGGCTATCCCGAGTATCGTCCAAAAGGGAAACGTGACGGGCATGCAGTTTCATCCAGAAAAAAGCGGGGAAGTCGGTCAAACATTACTCAAACGGTTTGTTCAATCATGTGTAAGGGAGAGAACTTGTGATGACATTTCAACTTTATCCAGCTATTGATTTACGAAACGGAAAGTGCGTCCGTTTGTTCCAAGGAGATTTTACGAAAGAAACGGTCTATAGCGAAACACCGCTGGAAGTGGCCAAAGCGTTTGTTGATCAAGGTGCCGAATGGTTGCACGTCGTCGATTTAGACGGTGCGAAAATAGGTACCCCTCAAAATAAACAAACGATTGTTCAAATGTTATCCGAACTAAAGGTAGCGGTTCAAATTGGAGGTGGCATTCGTTCCGAACGAGACATTGAATGGTATTTGGAAAACGAAGCGAGCCGCTTAATCATCGGTAGTTTAGCCGTTAGAAAGCCAGAACTTATCGGTGAATGGGTAAAAACGTATGGTTCGTCAACATTCGCAGTGTCGTTGGATGCCAAAGACGGTTATGTTGCCACCGATGGCTGGTTAAAAAACTCTCGTAAAAAAGCGGTGGATGTGGCGAAGCAATTAGCCGATATTGGCGTTGAAACGTTTATTTTTACGGACATTGCTACGGATGGGACGCTTTCAGGACCGAACGTACAAGCGATTGAACAGTTAGCAGTTGCAACCGGGTGTTCCGTAATTGCCTCAGGTGGAGTCAGCTCCATCGACGATGTACGAAAACTGGTAGCCTTAAAAGAAAAAGGCGTGCAAGGCGCGATTATCGGTAAAGCTCTTTATACTGGAAAACTCTCGTTGGAAGAGGCGTATTCTCTGGTGAACAGCTATGTTAGCTAAACGAATTATTCCGTGTTTGGACGTAAAAGATGGTCGTGTCGTCAAAGGCATTCAATTTGAACAGTTAAAAGATGCGGGTGACCCGGTGGAGTTGGCGAAAATGTATGACCGTCATGGAGCGGATGAATTAGTGTTTTTAGATATTTCCGCATCAAAAGAAGGGCGGGAAACGATGATTGATGTCGTTCGTTCTGTAGCGAGCCAGTTAGCGATTCCATTTACAGTGGGGGGCGGTATTCGTACCTTAGAAGATATGAAACGAATTCTTCGCTCGGGAGCAGATAAAGTGTCATTAAATACAGCGGCGGTATTAAATCCTGAACTGATTCAGAAAGGAGCAGCGTATTTTGGTAACCAATGTATCGTTGTGGCCATTGATGCTAAGTGGGATGAAGAAAAAGGGACGTGGTTTGTGCATACCCATGGAGGGAATGTTCGGACGGAATTAGACGTTCTTACCTGGGCCAAACGAGCGGTATCCTTAGGTGCGGGAGAAATTTTACTAACAAGCATGGATACAGATGGGGGAAAAAAGGGATATGATGTCGCGTTGACGAGAGTGGTGAGTGAAGTCGTCCATGTTCCTGTCATTGCATCTGGCGGAGCAGGTTCGATAGAAGATTTTTACACCGTGTTTACCGAAGGAAAAGCGGACGCTGCATTAGCTGCTTCGATTTTTCATTATCGTGAAACGTCCATTGAAGCAGTAAAAACCTTTTTAGTCGGAAAGGGGGTCCCAGTTCGTGAGTTGGGAATCCATCGTCGAGAACGTGCGCTTTGATCTAAACGGTCTTGTTCCAGCCATTGTACAAGATGTTCGTACAAAAGAAGTGCTAACGTTGGCGTATATGAACAAAGAGTCGCTCATTCGCTCCATGGAAACGAGACAAACATGGTTTTACAGTCGGTCGCGACAAGAGCTTTGGCATAAAGGTGAGACGAGTGGGAACGTGCAACATATCGTCAACATGTCATACGATTGCGACCGCGACGCTATTTTAGTTCAAGTCATTCCTGAAGGTCCGGCGTGTCATCATGGGACGACGAGCTGCTTTGACGAACCGTTTTTTCAAACCGATAGAAGGGAAGAGGAACGAGCCACCATTTCTATCTTAATGTTATTAGACAAACGAATTGAAAAGCGGAAGCTCGATCGACCAGAAGGAGCCTATACCACCTACTTATTCAATGAAGGAATCGATAAAATTGGGAAAAAGATCGGAGAAGAAGCTGCGGAAGTAATCATCGCTGCGAAAAATCGAAACAAAGAAGAAGTGAAATGGGAAGTCGCTGATCTTTTCTACCATATACTTGTTCTTTTACAAGAGCAACAAGTTCCATTGGATGATATTTGGGCGGTGTTAAAGAAACGATATGACAAAGGGTGATTCGAAAGCGAATCGCCTTTTTATTATTGTAAAAAAGGAACTCAGTTGACAATGAGGTACTTCATCGGTGAATGTGAAGGAAAATGTCAGAGAGTCCCTATTTTATGACATGATTGAAATATGGTATACTACTCTAGTTATCATGTGCGTTATTTTCTACACTTGAAGTTTTACTATATCACCATAACGGGAGTAAGCCCCCACCTCAAGATGGAGCGAACCAAAGAAGATACGTGGGGAATCAACTGCCCTTAAGGTCCGATTCGTTCAACTAACCATCCGTGTGGGAAAGAGCCCCTCATGGATGGAAGTTTCAAATTATCCCACACTTAACGGGATTGGAGGTCTTGCATGAGAAAAGACTCACACGTAGAAAAGAACAAAGGGAAAATTCTTTCGTTTATCCCTACAGGTGAATATTATTTTTCCAAAGGAGTCAAAGCGTTTCAAAGCGGTGATTTGGAAAATGCGAAGAAATATTTAATTCGGGCGAATCAATTAGAACCGCTCGAACCGATGATTGTGTGTCAATTAGGAATTGTGTATGCGGAAACAGGAGAATATCAAAAATCTAATCAGTTGTTTCATCAAGTATTAAACGAATTAGACCCTTATATGGTCGAATGTCATTATTTTTTAGCGAACAACTATGCCTACTTAGGGTTGTTTAAAGAATCGTACAAACATATCACAACCTATTTAGAATTGGATCCAAATGGTGAATTTGTCCAAGATGCCGAAGAATTGCTCGAAATTATTCAGTTAGATGCCGAAGAGGCGAACGAAGTGTTGTACGAGCAAGACGAACTCATCGTAAAGCAAGAACAAGCACGGGAACAATTAGAGGCAGGAAACTTTTCAAAGGCGATTCAAATGCTTGAAGATATTATTGAACAGTTTCCAGATTTTTATTCGGCTTATAACAACTTAGCGCTTGCTTACTTTTACACCGGGGAAACGGAAAAAGCAACAACAATTCTTCATACCGTATTGGACAAAAATCCGGGAAACTTACACGCTTTGTGTAATGCGGCCGTATTTATGTATTATCAACGGGAAGAAGGACGACTTAATCAACTGCTGGATCGTTTAGAAAAGACGTACCCGATGTTGTTAGAACATCGATATAAACTAGGGGCGACGATGGCTCTTGTTGGTCGTTACGAGAAAGCTTTTTATTGGTTACGCAAGTTGCAAAAACAAGGGTTTGAAGGTGATCCTGCCTTTTATTATTGGCTCAGTCAAGCTGCCTATCATACAAACCATCTAGAAATTGCGCGAGCGGCGTGGAAAAAGTTAGAGATGTTAAGTCCGGAGAAAAAAGGAACGCCTCCTTGGGAACAAAAAAATACGGAACCATCATTGGAAATAAATGAAGCGTACATCATAGAAAAAATGGCGAGTACTGACGTAGAAGATCGCCTCTTTGGAATATTTTTATTTTCATTAAGCGAAAATAAAAAACGACTGTTATCTCATACAGAGTGGAAAGGGACGGAGCAATTTACGTCATTGGAAAAAGGATATTTTTCCCTCGTCCTTAGTGAATATATAGAAGCAGAAGTTCCTGCCATCATTCAAAGAGGACATGACGTAGCCGTACAGCTATACGAGAAGCACCGTCCGATTCGCCCAGAAAATGGAGGATTATTCGCGTTTTGGTTCGTCGTGTTTACGACTATCGCTTCTGAAAACGCGACGTTTGCCAATGTAAGAGGGATGGCCGCTGGAATTGATTATTTATGGCATCATTTACGAAACGAAAAAGTTACTCAGCGCCATGTTGCCGAACTTTATGGCGTTTCACTTTCGACCGTGGCGAAATATGTTAAACAGTTAAAAGAATGGATTTTGAAGTAGTGAGACCTTTTGAGCAAATCAATGGACGTAAAAGAAGTATTTCTATACGATAAGTTTAGAAGTCATTACACAATTGTTCTAAAAGGAGTTGTAGCATCGTGAGTGAAGAAAAAATTTACGATGTGATCATCGCTGGAGCAGGTCCAGCGGGGATGACAGCAGCTGTATATTCTTCCCGTGCGAATATGTCTACCTTAATGCTTGAACGTGGTGTTCCTGGTGGACAAATGGCCAACACGGAAGATGTTGAAAACTATCCAGGGTTTGACCATATTCTTGGACCGGAGTTATCCAATAAAATGTTCGAGCATGCGAAAAAATTCGGTGCGGAATATGCGTACGGCGATGTAAAAGAAATTGAAGATCACGGAGACTATAAAGTGGTCAAAACAGGTACCAAAGAATATAAAGCCCGTGCGGTGATTATCGCTACAGGTGCGGAGTATAAAAAACTAGGTGTACCTGGCGAAAGTGAATTAGGCGGCCGTGGAGTTTCCTACTGTGCGGTTTGTGACGGCGCATTCTTTAAAGGAAAAAACCTTGTAGTTGTGGGCGGGGGTGACTCAGCGGTAGAAGAAGGAGTCTATTTAACACGTTTCGCTAATAAAGTAACGATCGTTCACCGTCGTGATGAACTACGTGCGCAAAAAATTTTACAACAACGTGCGTTTGAAAATGAGAAAGTCGACTTCATTTGGAGTCATACAGTGAAGCAAATTAACGAAAAAGATGGAAAAGTTGGCAGTGTAACGCTTGTATCCACAAAAACAGGAGAAGAGCGCGAATTTGAAACAGATGGTGTCTTCATTTATATTGGTATGGTTCCATTAACAAAACCGTTCGAAAACTTGGGCATTACGAACGAGAATGGATACATTGAAACTAATGAACGAATGGAGACGAAAGTACCAGGTATTTTTGCGGCAGGAGACGTCCGTGAAAAATCGTTACGCCAAATTGTCACAGCGACAGGTGATGGAAGTATCGCTGCGCAAAGTGCTCAACATTATGTAGAAGAGCTCAAAGAGAAAATAAAAAGCCGTGCCTAATCATCGTCAGTTTCTTTCCTTGTTTAAAAGGCTATGTAGACGATAATGTTGATATTTATACATTTCGCTTGTGGCGGGCGCTTTCCGCGGGCAAGCCGCAAGCCGCTTCCCTCGCTACGCTCAAGTAACGGTCTTGCGGCTTCTTGTTCCCGCTGGAGTCGCCGCCTTTCGCTTAGTTATGTTAGGGTAGAGCCTTTTAAAAAGAAAGGGACATAAAGGGGTCAAGATTCAACAATTTTTTTAAAAACCGTAACGGTCATTTAAACCTGTTGTAACAGTGGTGAAATAAAATTTAGGTAACATAGAAATGAAATTGACCCCCTTTTTCATATATTCCAACCTTTGACACAGGAACCTACCTGTGTCTTTTCTTTTTGTCTACTTTTTCGAGAAGGGATGTTCGTTCATTGTAGCGAATTAAAAAAACATTGTATAATAAAATGAAGTATATGTTCTCTTATATTATTGAGGTGAAAAAATGCAACGAGTAACCAATTGCGTATTTGTCAAAGATGATCAAATATTATTGATTCAAAAGCCGAAACGTGGATGGTGGTCTGCTCCAGGCGGAAAAATGGAGCCAGGTGAATCTATTCGTGAAGCGTGCATTCGTGAATTCCGGGAAGAGACGGGAATCTATGTGAAAAACCCGCAAGTAAAAGGGATTTTCACGTTTATTATAAAAGATGGGCATGAAATGGTCTCTGAGTGGATGATGTTTACGTTTTTAGCGAAAGAAGGAGACGGTGTAAACGTAAAGGAAACGGAAGAAGGAACGATTCATTGGCATTCGATTGACAAACTAAAAGAATTGCCAATGGCTGAAGGGGATTATCATATCCTTGATTATGTGCTCCACGGAAAAGGAATCCTTTACGGAACGTTTACATATTCTCCAGATTTTGAATTAATATCGTATCGACTTGATCCAAGCTGATGAAAGCCAGCAAGGGGGGAATCTTTCAATGAGTACGGGTTCTGTAAGCGATGTTCAATTAGTCATTATTACCGGGATGTCAGGAGCAGGAAAAACGGTTGCCATTCAAAGCTTTGAAGATCTTGGTTTTTTCTGTGTCGATAATTTACCGCCGACTTTGTTACCGAAGTTTCTGGAATTGATGAAAGACTCGGGAAGTAAAATGAACAAAGTGGCGATTGTGATGGACCTAAGAGGTCGAGAATTTTTTGACCATCTATTTAAAGCCCTGGATGACTTGGCAGAAACGTCCTGGGTAACCCCACAAATTTTGTTCTTAGACGCGGAAGACTCGGTGCTCGTTCGCCGTTATAAAGAAACGCGCCGTTCACACCCATTAGCTCCATCCGGCCTCCCCCTTGAAGGAATTCGTCAAGAACGGAAGCTGTTGGAAGAGCTAAAAGGAAGAGCGCAACTTATTTTTAATACATCACATATGAAGCCGCGGGAGCTTCGGGAAAAAATTTTAACTCAGTTTTCGGTGAATAAGCGTTCTATTTTTACGGTAAACGTCATGTCGTTTGGTTTTAAACATGGTCTTCCTATTGATGCCGATTTAGTATTTGACGTTCGTTTTTTACCAAACCCGCATTATATTGAGCATATGCGCCCGAAAACAGGATTAGATGCAGAAGTGTATGAATATGTCATGAAATGGAACGAGACGCAAAAATTTTTAGAGAAAACGATCGACTTATTAACGTTCATGCTCCCACATTATAAACGAGAAGGGAAAAGTCAACTCGTTATTGCTATCGGCTGTACCGGTGGACAACACCGTTCCGTTGCCTTAACAGAGTACATTGGCAAGTATTTTGAAAACGACTATCATACACGTATTACCCATCGGGATATTGAGAAAAGAAAGGAAAAAACAACATGACCATACATCAACAACCCCGAGTGGTCGTAATCGGTGGAGGGACTGGCTTGCCGGTTCTTTTACGCGGATTAAAAAAATATCCCATTGATATAACGGCGATTGTAACGGTAGCGGATGATGGAGGGAGTTCAGGAAGGTTACGAAATGAATTAGATATTCCCCCTCCTGGAGATGTACGTAACGTCTTAGCGGCGTTATCAGATGTCGAGCCGCTAATCGAGCAATTATTTCAGCACCGATTTAAAACAGCGAACGAATTATCGGGCCACTCGCTAGGTAATTTAATTATTGCTGCTTTAACGTCAATTACTGGTGATTTTGTCCGAGCGATTCAAGAAATGAGTCGAGTGTTAAATGTGAGCGGAAAGGTGCTCCCTGCAGCTAATCAAAGCGTTGTTTTACACGCAGAGATGGAAGATGGGACCGTTGTTTCGGGTGAATCAAAAATTCCGTTTTCAGGTAAGCGTATTCGCCGTGTGTTTTTAACACCTGAACATATTGAGCCCCTTCCGGAAACGTTAGATGCGATTCGAACAGCTGACTTGATCGTTATCGGACCGGGAAGTTTATATACGAGCATCTTGCCGAACTTACTTGTTCCGAAAATTGGTGAAGAGGTGTGCCGGGCGAAGGCGAAAAAAGTATATATCTGTAACTTAATGACACAAGCAGGCGAAACGCTTGATTTTACTGCAAGCGACCATGTAAGAGCGATCTATGATCATTTTCAACAACCGTTTATTGATACGATTTTAGTGAACAACGAAGAAGTTCCTTTAGACATTCAAGAACGGTATAAAGAAGAAATGGCCAAACCGGTTTATTTCGATATCGAACGATTAACGGATCTTGGCCTAGATGTCATTTATGATGAAATTATGACGTATGAAGATGGAGTTATACGACATGATACAGATAAAGTCTCGGAAATTCTTTACTCCCTATTAATGGAAAGTAAAAATACGTAATGATGTCGGTTGCTTGGAATGGAGGTGAAGGGGGATGTCGTTCGCATCTGAAACGAAAAAAGAATTAACGAATCTCGAAGTGAAGCTTTGTTGTGCTCGGTCAGAATTGTCGGCATTAATTCGCATGAACGGCTCATTATCATTTTCTAATCGCTTACTGATTGTCAACATCCAAACGGAAAATGCGGCTATTGCGCGAAGAATTTATACGCTTATTAAGAGAATTTATCAAACTCCTGTCGAATTGCTTGTTCGGAAAAAGATGAGATTAAAAAAGAACAATGTTTATATTGTTCGGTTAAAAGAAAATGCCCGTGACATACTAGAAGATTTAAAAATTCTCGGAGAAGGATTTACCTTTATACACGATATATCCGCAGAGCTCGTGAAGAAAAAGTGTTGTAAACGTTCTTACTTGCGCGGTGCTTTTTTAGCGGGAGGTTCCGTTAACAATCCAGAAACGTCTTCCTATCATTTAGAGGTGTTCTCTCAATATAAAGATCATAATGATTCATTATGTGATTTAATGAACACATTCGGTTTAAACGCTAAAACGTTAGAACGGAAGAAAGGGTTTATTACGTATTTAAAAGAAGCAGAAAAAATTACCGAGTTTTTAAATATTATCGGTGCACACAATGCGCTACTTCGCTTTGAAGATGTACGTATTGTACGCGATATGCGTAACTCCGTCAATCGGCTCGTAAATTGTGAGACGGCCAATTTGAATAAAACGATTGGTGCTGCCTTACGCCAAGTGGAAAACATTCGCTATATTGACCAAACGATTGGATTAGACGCATTACCGGATAAATTGAGAGAGATTGCGGAGCTTCGAATTGCCTACCAAGACGTGACATTAAAAGAACTCGGTGAAATGGTAAGTGGTGGAAAAATAAGTAAATCTGGAATCAATCACCGATTACGAAAAATCGATGAAATTGCTGAAAAACTTCGTGCAGGAGAACCGATTAATCAGTTGAAATAATATTTATTAATAATTTCGATAGGGGGAGGGGAAAAGATATGCTCGAGAGACAAGTGGAAGTAAAGTTAAAAACTGGTCTTCAAGCGCGGCCCGCAGCCCGGTTTGTTCAAGAAGCGAATCGCTTTGCAGCTGATGTTTTTTTAGAAAAAGACGGCAAAAAGGTGAACGGTAAAAGTATCATGGGCTTAATGAGTCTAGCCATCAGTTCGGGTACGACGATTACGATTATGACAGACGGCCGAGATGAACAAGAAGCAATGGATGTCCTCACCGCGTTTGTTAGTCGAGAAGAGTAAAACTCGCATAATGGAATGCGAGTTTTTTTATTTAGGCGCGCCCAGCAAAGCTGTTATCTGCTAGTTGGTTAAGTCCAACCCGAGTGAAATTAGCGAGTTAGACAAGAACGAAAGCCAAAGGAAGAAGAACGTCGGAAAGCCGTATGAGGGTAAACCTCACGTACGGTTTGATGAGGGAAGCTGAGAGTAAAAGAGACAGCATAAGCTGTCCCTTTGAAATCAGTTTTTTACTCTACTAGGTAAAAAGAACAACCATATTACATGTTAACAAGACATGTGTTCCCAAAAAGAAACGTACGAGGATGGTGAATCAGTCCTCGTACGTTTTTTCATCGATTATTTAGATAAAGAGTTTCTTGTAATAATATGGTCGATTAAACCGTAATCTTTCGCTTTTTCAGCCGTCATAAAGTTGTCGCGCTCTGTATCACGCTCGATTACTTCGAGCGGCTGACCAGTGCGTTCAGATAGAATGTGGTTCAATTTATCGCGTAAGAAGAGAATACGTTTAGCAGCAATTTCAATTTCCGTCGCTTGACCTTGAGCTCCACCAAGCGGTTGGTGAATCATCACTTCACTGTTCGGTAACGCGTAACGTTTTCCTTTTGTACCAGCAGCTAAAAGGAACGCACCCATGGATGCGGCCATACCGATACAAATGGTTTGAACGTCTGGTTTAATGAATTGCATTGTATCATAAATCGCCATACCAGCTGTAATGCTTCCGCCAGGGCTGTTAATATAAATGGAGATGTCTTTTTCTGGGTTTTCTGCTTCTAAAAAGAGTAATTGAGCAACAATGGAGTTCGCTACATTGTCATCAATCGGACTACCTAACATAATGATACGGTCTTTTAATAAACGTGAATAAATGTCATACGCACGTTCCCCGCGATTGGTTTGCTCAATAACAGTTGGAATTAAGTTCATTCCTTCATCCTCCTTTGTACGAAAAAATCATTATTCACCGTGGTGTTTGACAGATGTTGAGAAAAACTTACGTACTGTAATCATACACCGATGGTCAATAAAGGTCAAACAAATTACTCAGCAGAGATAAAAAACAATTACGTATACCATCATACCCAAAAATCTATTTATTAAAACAGAAACATTGTTGCAAAAAGAATGACTCATCAGTATAATAGATAGTGCACGTTAGTTTTATTATATGCCCTCGTGGTGTAATGGATAACACGCAAGATTCCGGTTCTTGAAATGTGGGTTCGATTCCTGCCGAGGGCGTTTGATTCATTGGAATCCTCTTGCCAATCGCAAGGGGATTTTCTTTTATTTCACGAAAGAAAATTTAATTTTTCTAAATATTCAGAGTATAATTACAATAACCCATTCGTACGTACGAAAGTATTTTCCATACAGCTTTTGATGAATTTTTTGTACAATGAATGAAGGGGGGAGTGCAATGAATTTAAAAGTTGGATTATGGCAACAACAGACGGTCAAATTAGCGCTGACGCAAGAATTGACCCAAGCCATTACCTTATTACAATATTCCGTGCAAGAGCTGACTTCGTTTTTAGAATCAAAAGCAATGGAAAACCCACTGATTCAATTGGAAACACCAAATATTCGTGTCATGGACCCCCGCTATGATTATGTGAAAAAACGTAAAACGGTAAAAAATGATGATGAAAAAAGCTGGCTCGAACAAATTGCGGCCAAGTCCAATTCATTTGTCGATTATGTAAATGCACAGCTAACTTTGAAAACGTTCACAAAAAAGGAACGGCGAATTATTGACCATATTATATATAATTTAGATCGGAACGGATATTTAACAGCTTCTACGAGAGAAATTGCGAATATGTGTCAAGCGACCGAAGATGAAGTCGAAGCGTGTATTGCCACCGTACAAGGGTTAGAGCCTGCTGGTATTGCAGCACGGAGTTTACAAGAATGTTTGTATTTACAGTTAGAGCGAAAAGAAAATGTACCGAGAATCGCTTTGGAGATTATTCGCGATCATTTTGAAGATTTCGCCGAGAAACGGTGGCGACAACTTTCTAAAGAGCTCCAAATCGAGGTCAAAGACATTCAAGAAGTAGCTGATATCATCCAAACACTGACGCCAAGGCCTGGGGCATCTTTTTATGAAGAGAATCCGTCTTATATTGTTCCAGATTTAATTGTTCGGTTGGCTGAAGATGGAGAAGTAGAGGTCTCTCTTTTCGATGATTTACTGCCAAAGCTGCGCTTCCACCAAGAGTATTACGATGAAATGACACGCTATGAAGATCGCCAAGTCAATCAATTTTTAAAAGAAAAGTCGAACGACTATCACTGGATCATGAAAAGTTTAGAACACCGTCAAGAAACATTATTTAAAGTTGGGTTAAAAATTGTAGAAAAACAAAAAGACTTCTTTTTAAAAGGGCCGAAACATCTCGCGCCTTTAACGATGAAAGATATCTCTGAGGAGCTAAACATTCATGAATCTACGGTTAGTCGTGCGGTACGGGAAAAATATATGCAAACACCATATGGTACCTTTGAATTAAAACACTTTTTTACTAGTTCCTTACAAACAAATAATGCCGAGACAGCTTCTTCTGCCACTGTGAAAAACTTAATTCAAGAATGGGTTGATCAAGAAGATAAACGAAAACCGTTATCTGATCAACAAATCGCCAATCGATTAAAAGAGTACGGAATCATTGTGTCAAGAAGGACAGTGGCGAAATATCGAGACCAACTCGGTATCCCATCGTCGGCGAAACGAAAACGATTTGATTAGTTAGGAGTTTGAGATATGGAAGTTGTATTATACACACGGCAACAATGCCACCTATGCGAAGAAGCAAAACAAGTATTAAAGATACTACAAGGCGATTACTCGTTCGACATACGTGAAGTGGATATTGATGAAAGCGATGAGTTAACAGAACAGTTTGGGATGATGATTCCAGTGGTGGAAATCGAAGGGGAAATTGTCCAATATGGGCAAATTGATTTATGGACAATTAGTAATCGCTTACAACAAAAAAGCTGACTTTCTCTTGTTGAATCGCTTATTCAACCCTGCTAAAATAAAGATGTAGCAGGGGTTATTTTTTTACCGTCGGTGGGACATAATACGTCTATACGGGACAAAAAATGTCCCTCGACCTAGTAAGGGTGAAGAATATGCTGCAACTACTTGATTTACAAAAAAGATTATTACCCGACCTTCTTGATATTATGCAAAAGCGGTATCACATTTTAAAAACGATTCACATATTGCAACCCGTTGGACGCCGAACATTAGCCCAAACGTTAGGATTTACCGAGCGGGTGTTACGAAGTGAAGTTGAGTTTTTAAAAGAACAAAATTTAATTGACATTAAAACAACGGGAATGAGTCTGACGACTGAAGGTGTCAACATTCTCGAAAAATTAGAAGGCATGATGCGAGAAGTTTCGGGAATAAATGAAATGGAGAAGCAATTAAAACTTCGGTTCGGCGTGAAAGAAGTTGTCATTGTCGACGGCAACAGTGATGAAACGCCATGGGTAAAAGAAGAGCTTGGTAGAGCTTGTATTGAAAGCATGAAAAAGCGATTGGCAGAGAAAAATATCATTGCTGTCACTGGTGGAACGACGATGGCCGCTGTTGCAGAACAGTTGACCCCTGACTTTTTAAAAGGTGAATTATTATTTGTTCCGGCACGCGGTGGTATTGGCGAAGATGTAAAAAATCAAGCCAATACAATCTGTGCCAAGATGGCTGAGCATACGGGAGCTTCTCATAAAGTGTTATACGTTCCCGATCAGGTAAGTAAGGAAGTATACGAATCTTTTATTAAAGAACCGGCGATTAAAGAAGTGATCCACTTAATTACGTCCGCTAACATGGTTCTTCACGGAATTGGAGATGCGATTACGATGGCGAAGCGACGTAAAACAAGTCCGGAAGATTTGGACAAAATTAAAAAAAGTGGAGCTGTCGGCGAAGCGTTCGGTTACTACTTTGATGAAGACGGAGAAGTTGTTCATCGGGTGCAGACGGTAGGCATTCAATTAAAAGATTTGGACCGGGTAGAACACGTTTTCGCCGTAGCTGGTGGAAGCTCAAAAGCAAAAGCCATTCAAGCGTATATGAAACGGGCACCACGTTCGACGATTTTAATTACGGACGAAGGAGCTGCTCGTGAATTACTAAAAATGAAAAACAGTAAATAAAGGTTGTTTTCCTATCTCATCATCCCACTCCATACTCGAAAACAACCTTTAAAATATACCTTTACACATATAAAAGGAGGACTCTTCAAATGGCAGTAAAAATTGGTATCAATGGTTTTGGTCGAATTGGTCGTAACGTATTCCGTGCAGCACTTAAAAACCCTAACGTAGAAGTAGTAGCTGTAAACGACTTAACAGATGCAAACATGCTTGCTCATCTTTTAAAATACGACTCTGTTCACGGTAAATTAGAAGAGGAAGTTTCTGTTGACGGTGAATATCTCATCGTTGGCGGTAAAAAAATTAAAGTATTAGCAGAACGCGACCCAGCTCAACTTGGTTGGGGCGAACTTGGTGTAGAAGTTGTTGTTGAATCTACTGGTCGCTTCACAAAACGTGAAGATGCAGCAAAACACCTTGAAGCTGGCGCGAAAAAAGTGATTATCTCCGCTCCTGCAAAAGATGAAGATATCACAATCGTTATGGGTGTTAACGAAGACAAATACGACCCAGCAAACCATCACGTGATTTCTAATGCATCTTGTACAACAAACTGCTTAGCGCCATTCGCGAAAGTACTTCACGAAAAATTCGGTATTAAGCGCGGTATGATGACTACTGTACACGCGTACACAAACGACCAACAAATCTTAGACTTACCGCATAAAGACTATCGTCGTGCGCGTGCAGCTGGCGAGTCTATCATCCCTACAACAACTGGTGCAGCAAAAGCAGTAGCGCTCGTATTACCTGAATTAAAAGGTAAATTAAACGGTATGGCGATGCGTGTTCCAACTCCAAACGTTTCTGTAGTAGACTTAGTAGCTGAGCTTGAAAAAGAAGTAACTGCTGAAGAAGTAAATGCAGCTCTTAGAGAAGCAGCTGAGGGCGAATTAAAAGGAATTTTAGCATATAGCGAAGAACCACTTGTTTCTCGCGACTACAACGGTAATACAGCTTCTTCAACAATCGATGCGCTTTCTACAATGGTTATCGATAACAACATGGTAAAAGTTGTTTCTTGGTATGACAACGAAACTGGTTACTCTAACCGTGTAGTAGACTTAGTTGACTACATCGCTCAAAAGGGCCTTTAATAAAAACAAATTCAATAAAGTGTTACACTATTTAATAAAAAGTTAACAAATGTGACATCATTTTTAGATGGAAATGATGGATAAATTATGTCCCAGCATCTATAATAGAGTTGGGATGGAAGGGGAGTAGGGGGGAGTGCCCTCTCCCCGTTTTTCACTTATCAAAGTCCTTCAATGGAAACAAGGAGGTCCTTTTTGATGAACAAAAAAACGGTAAAAGATATTGAACTAAAAGGAAAACGAGTGTTTTGCCGCGTAGATTTTAACGTGCCGATGAAAGACGGTGCGGTTACTGACGACACACGTATTCGGGCGGCTCTACCAACCATTCAATACTTAAAAGAACAAGGGGCGAAAGTCATTTTAGCGAGCCACTTAGGACGCCCAAAAGGACAAGTTGTTGAAGAGTTACGCTTAACTCCAGTGGCTGAGCGCTTACAAGAGCTTCTTGGTGCCCCTGTAGTGAAAGTCGACGAAGCATATGGGGAAGCAGTTCAAGCGAAAATCGCTGAAATGAATGAAGGAGACGTCATGCTTTTAGAAAACGTCCGCTTCTATCCTGGTGAAGAGAAAAATGATCCAGAGTTAGCGAAAGCGTTCGCTGAGCTTGCGGATGTTTATGTGAACGACGCGTTCGGTGCGGCTCACCGTGCTCATGCTTCTACTGAAGGTATTGCAAAACACCTTCCAGCTGTCGCTGGGTTCTTAATGGAAAAAGAATTAAGCGTGTTAGGAAATGCGTTATCAAATCCAGAGCGTCCATTTACAGCGATTATTGGTGGCGCCAAAGTAAAAGATAAAATTGGTGTTATTGAAAACTTATTAGACAAAGTGGACAACTTAATCATCGGCGGTGGATTAGCTTATACGTTCGTAAAAGCAAAGGGGTACGAAATCGGTAAATCCCTATTAGAAGAAGATAAAATTGAATTAGCGAAAGAATTTATGAAAAAAGCTGAAGAAAAAGGCGTTAACTTCTATATGCCTCAAGATGTGATCGTCGCTGATGATTTCTCTGAAACAGCGAACACGAAAGCGGTATCCATTGAAGAGATTCCTGCAGATTGGGAAGCGCTTGATATCGGTCCGAAAACGCGTGAACTATACAGCCAAGTGATCAATGAATCCAAACTAGTGATTTGGAACGGTCCAATGGGTGTATTTGAAATGGACCAATTCGCGAACGGAACAAAAGCAGTTGCCGAAGCGTTAGCTAAAGCAGAAGGTACGTATTCGGTTATCGGTGGTGGTGACTCCGCAGCAGCTGTTGAAAAGTTTGGCTTAGCGGATCAAATGAGCCATATTTCTACTGGTGGCGGTGCTTCTCTTGAGTTTATGGAAGGAAAAGCTTTACCAGGTGTAGTGGCATTAGATGATAAATAATCCGCTCAATTGGTAAAGAAATGAATGAAAGGGGGAAGCAAGATGCGTAAACCAATTATTGCTGGTAACTGGAAGATGCACAAAACGTTAAGCGAAGCAAAAGCTTTTGCAGAAGAAGTAAAAGGTCTCGTTCCACCGAAAGAGCGTGTGGATTCTGTCATTTGTGCCCCAGCAATCTTTTTAGAGCGTCTTGTAGAAGTGACGAAAGAATATGATGTCGAAATTGGTGCACAAAACATGCACTTTGAAGAAAGCGGTGCATTTACAGGAGAAATTAGTCCGAAAGCGCTCCAAGATTTAGGTGTAACTTACGTGATTTTAGGGCATTCTGAGCGTCGTGAAATGTTTAACGAAACAGATGACGCTGTTAATAAAAAAGTATTAGCTGCATTTAAATATGATTTAACGCCGATTGTGTGCGTTGGTGAAACGTTAGAACAACGTGAAAATGGCGCAACAAAGCAAGTGGTTGAAGACCAAGTGAAAAAAGCATTAACAGGCTTAACAAACGAACAAGCTAAACAAGTCGTGATCGCTTACGAACCAATTTGGGCGATTGGTACAGGTAAGTCTTCTACAGCGGAAGACGCGAATGATGTATGTGCCCATATCCGTCAAGTGATCGCAGACAACTTCTCTCAACAAGTGGCAGATGCTGTACGAATTCAATACGGTGGCAGCGTAAAGCCAGCGAATATTAAAGAGTTCTTATCACAACCAGATATTGATGGTGCATTAGTTGGTGGCGCTAGCTTAGATCCAAAATCGTTCTTGCAACTATTGGAGGCAGGTAATAATGAGTAAAGCACCTACAGCTTTGATTATTTTAGACGGTTTTGCTTTACGTGATGAAGTAAAAGGAAATGCCGTCGCTCAAGCAAAAAAGCCAAATTTTGATCGTTTCTGGAATAAATATCCTCATACAACGTTAAAAGCGTCTGGAGAAGCCGTTGGATTACCAGAAGGTCAAATGGGGAACTCTGAAGTTGGTCACTTAAATATTGGTGCAGGACGAATTGTGTATCAAAGTTTAACACGCGTGAACATTGCGATCCGCGAAGGAGAATTCGATAAAAATGAAACGTTCCTGCAAGCGATGAATCATGTAAAAGAAAAAGGCACGAACTTACACATTTTTGGCTTGCTTTCTGACGGTGGCGTACATAGCCATATTGACCACCTATTTGCTCTTTTAAAACTTGCGGCAAAAGAAGGCGTTCAAAACGTCTATGTGCACGCGTTCTTAGATGGTCGCGATGTCGGTCCACAAACGGCAAAAACGTACATTCAGCAAACGGAAGAGAAAATGAAAGAGTACGGTGTCGGAAAGTTTGCGACTATTTCTGGCCGTTATTATTCCATGGACCGTGACAAACGTTGGGAACGCGTGGAAAAATCATACCGAGCAATGGTATATGGTGAAGGTCCGAAATATACGAACCCGATCGACTGTATCGAAGATTCCTACCAAAACGGAATCTATGATGAGTTCGTCATCCCATCCGTCATCACAGACGAACAAGGCGATCCAGTAGCAACAATCAAAGACGAAGATGCTGTCATTTTCTACAACTTCCGTCCAGACCGGGCGATTCAAATTTCCAACACATTTACTAACGAAGATTTTCGTTCGTTTGATCGCGGACCGAAGCATCCGAAAAACTTATTCTTTGTTTGCTTAACGCATTTTAGTGAAACAGTAAAAGGGTATGTGGCATTTAAGCCAACGAACTTGGATAATACGCTTGGAGAAGTCATTTCTCAAAACGGTTTAACGCAACTTCGTATTGCGGAAACTGAAAAATATCCGCACGTCACCTTCTTTATGAGCGGTGGCCGTGAAGAGCCGTTCCCTGGCGAAGAACGAATTTTAATCGACTCACCAAAAGTCGCGACTTACGATTTAAAACCGGAAATGAGCGCCTATGAAGTGACCGAAGCGCTGTTAAAAGAAATCGAAGCCGACAAACACGATGCGATTATTTTAAACTTTGCGAACCCAGATATGGTGGGTCATTCCGGTAAGCTAGAGCCGACGATTAAAGCGGTTGAAGCGGTTGATGAATGCCTTGGTAAAGTCGTAGATGCGATTTTAGCAAAAGGCGGCGTTGCAATTATTACTGCTGACCACGGAAACGCTGATGAAGTGGTCACACTTGAAGGAAAACCAATGACGGCGCATACAACCAACCCAGTTCCAGTCATTGTGACAAAAGAAGGCATTGAATTGCGTGAAGGCGGTATTTTGGGTGACTTAGCGCCAACGATGCTTGACCTATTAGGATTAGAACAACCAAAAGAAATGACAGGACAGTCATTAATTAAAAAATAAAAAGGAGAGATGAACATGCCATTCATTACAGAAGTTTATGCTCGTGAAGTACTAGATTCACGTGGTAACCCAACAGTTGAAGTTGAAGTTTACACTCAATCTGGTGCATTTGGTCGTGCCCTTGTGCCAAGCGGTGCATCTACTGGTGAATACGAAGCGGTAGAACTTCGTGACGGAGATAAAAGCCGTTATTTAGGAAAAGGTGTTCTAAAAGCGGTTGAAAACGTAAACGAAGTTATCGCTCCAGAAATCGTTGGTTTTGATGTAACAGACCAAGTAGGTATCGACAAAGCGTTAATCGAGCTTGATGGTACAGAAAATAAAGGAAAACTAGGTGCGAACGCGATCCTTGGAGTATCCATGGCAGTTGCGCGCGCTGCAGCTGACTACTTAGGTGTTGAGCTGTATCAATACTTAGGTGGATTCAACGCAAAACAACTTCCTGTACCAATGATGAACATCTTAAACGGTGGTGCTCACGCAGATAACAACGTGGACATCCAAGAGTTCATGATCATGCCTGTTGGTGCACCAAACTTCCGTGAAGCGCTTCGTATGGGCGCAGAAATCTTCCACAACTTAAAAGCAGTATTGAAAGAAAAAGGTTACAACACTGCAGTTGGTGACGAAGGTGGATTTGCTCCAAACTTAAAATCGAATGAAGAAGCGCTTCAAACAATCATCGAAGCGATTGAACGTGCTGGTTATAAGCCTGGCGAAGAGGTAATGCTAGCGATGGACGTAGCCTCTTCTGAGCTTTACAACAAAGAAGACGGTAAATATCACCTTGCTGGCGAAGGCGTTGTCAAAACGTCTGAAGAAATGGTTGACTGGTATGAAGAGCTTGTTTCTAAATACCCAATCATCTCTATTGAAGACGGTCTAGATGAAAACGATTGGGACGGTCACAAACTCCTAACTGAGCGCATTGGTCACAAAGTACAACTTGTTGGTGACGACTTATTCGTAACAAATACGAAGAAACTTGCAGAAGGTATTGAAAAAGGTGTAGGAAACGCAATCCTTATCAAAGTGAACCAAATTGGTACACTTACTGAAACATTCGATGCGATTGAAATGGCAAAACGTGCTGGCTATACAGCTGTTATCTCTCACCGCTCTGGTGAAACAGAAGACAGCACAATTGCGGATATTGCGGTGGCAACAAACGCTGGTCAAATCAAAACAGGTGCACCATCTCGTACAGACCGCGTAGCGAAATACAACCAATTACTTCGCATTGAAGACCAATTAGCAGACACTGCGCAATACCTTGGTATTAAAGCTTTCTATAACTTAAAGAAATAATCGGTTTAACCGGTGAATGAGGCACACAAGATGTTAAAATCATCTTGTGTGCTTTTTGTTTAATTTGAATATCTGGATCGAAATTTTTAACTTCTCTTCCGGATACTTTCCGTTTGAACAATTTACTTTATGTTTGGCACAAATTACTTTCAGTTCTGTAAATTTTACTTTATGTTTGGCACAAATTACTTTCAGTTCCGCAAATTTTACTTTCTGTTTGATTTAGCCGACAAATGTCAACAAACAGTCACGGATTAAAGTCTCGTAAGGTTGGCAGATTTTGTTGAGAAAAAGTTTGAATTGTGTTACATTAAAAGTATTGTGATGTTCGTTGCAGGAGGTGGGACTAATGCATACATTCTTAATCGTCTTATTGGTCATCGTATCCATCGCCCTTATTGCGGTCGTTTTATTACAATCAGGAAAAAGTGCTGGACTTTCTGGTGCCATCTCTGGAGGCGCAGAACAGCTTTTCGGTAAGCAAAAAGCGCGCGGAATTGATTTAGTACTTCATCGAATTACGATTGTTTTATCCGTTCTATTTTTTGTATTAACGATTGCTGTGACGTATTTTTCATTGTAAAAACACACAATGGATATCCTGACCACATTCGGTCAGGTTTTTCTTTTTTATCGTGAGAAAATTTGAGCAATTGTGAGAAAATAAACCATAACGAAAGGAGTTTTTGTCATGAAAAAAGTCGCACCAAAACCGTTTACGTTTGAAAGCGGTCCTCGTGCCGTTTTACTTCTACATGGATTTACTGGCAGCTCTGCCGATGTTCGTATGCTTGGTCGCTTTTTAGAAAAAAAAGGATATACGTGCCATGCGCCACAATACAAAGGTCATGGCGTGCCACCAGAAGAATTAGTACATACGGGACCGGAAGATTGGTGGCAAGACGTCATGGAAGGATACGAGTTTTTAAAGAGCAAAGGATATGAAGAAATTGCGGTCGCAGGATTATCACTCGGAGGGGTATTTTCGTTAAAATTAGGTTACACTGTACCTGTAAAGGGAATTATTCCAATGTGTGCCCCGATGTACATTAAAAGCGAAGAGGTGATGTACGAAGGGGTGCTAGCGTATGCTCGTGAATATAAAAAGTTTGAAGGAAAATCACCAGAGCAAATAGAACAAGAAATGGAAGAGTTTAAGAAAACACCGATGAAAACGCTAAAGGCATTACAGCAATTAATTGCCGACGTACGTCAAAATGTCGATATGATTTATGCACCAACGTTTGTCGTACAAGCTCGTCACGATAACATGATTAATACGGATAGTGCCAATATTATATATAACGAGGTCGAGTCGGACGTGAAGGAGCTGAAATGGTACGAAGAGTCTGGACACGTCATTACGCTCGACAAAGAAAAGGAACAACTACACGAAGATATTTATCAATTTTTAGAACGTCTTGATTGGAACGTGTAGGGGAAATAAAGGAGGAATTTTCCATGGAGAATAAATTAAAGCAGCACGTTGAAAAGCTTCTTCATTATATGAAGGACGAAGCGTATAAGCCGCTCACCGTTCAAGAACTAGAAGAAGCTTTTGGCATAGAAGATTCGGCTGCGTTTAAAGAATTTGTCAAGGCACTCGTATATATGGAAGAGAAGGGGTTAGTGGTTCGGACGAGAAGCAATCGGTACGGATTGCCGGAAAAAATGAATTTAATCCGTGGTAAACTGACAGGACATGCGAAAGGATTTGCTTTTGTCGTGCCGGACGATCCAAATTTAGATGATATATTTATTCCTCCGAATGAGACGAACGATGCCATGCACGGGGACCATGTGCTCGTTCGTGTTTCTAGCGAAAGCTCCGGGGCACGCCGCGAAGGTACGGTCGTCCGCATCCTAGAGCGTGGCATAAAAGAAGTCGTTGGTACGTATACCGAAAGTAAATACTTTGGGTTTGTCATTCCGGACGATAAAAAGCTCGCTAGTGATATTTTTATCCCGAAAAATGCGAATATGGGTGCGGTCGAAGGCCATAAAGTGGTCGTAAAAATTACCACCTACCCAGAAGGTCGAAAAAGTGCAGAGGGAGAAGTTATTAAAATATTAGGACATAAAAACGATCCTGGGGTAGACATTTTATCGATTATTCATAAACATGGGTTACCGCAAGCATTTCCGGACGATGTGATGAAACAAGCAAATGAGACGCCAGATACGATTTCTGAAGAGGAAATTGCCAATCGTCGGGATTTACGTAATGAAATGATTGTGACAATTGACGGAGCTGATGCAAAAGACTTAGACGATGCGGTAACGGTCAAAAAGTTAGAGAACGGAAACTATAAGCTCGGCGTTCATATTGCGGATGTAAGTTACTACGTCAAAGAAGGCTCGCCTATTGATAGGGAAGCGTTTGAACGAGGAACGAGCGTTTATTTAGTCGACCGTGTGATTCCGATGATTCCACACCGCTTATCGAACGGTATTTGTTCATTAAATCCAAAGGTCGATCGGCTTACGCTTTCTTGTGAAATGGAAATCAATCCACAAGGTGAAGTAATTCATCACGAAATTTTCCAAAGTGTCATTAAAACAACGGAACGGATGACGTATTCCGATGTGAATAAAATTTTAGTCGACAAAGACGAAGAACTGCGTAAAAAATATGAACCGCTCGTACCGATGTTCGAATTAATGGAAGAGCTAGCTTCCATTCTTCGAGACAAGCGAATGAAACGCGGTGCGATTGATTTTGATTTTAAAGAAGCGAAAATCATTGTGAATGAAGAAGGAAAACCAACCGATGTCGTTATTCGGGAACGATCAGTTGCCGAACGTCTCATTGAAGAGTTTATGTTAATTGCGAACGAGACGGTGGCTGAACATTTTCATTGGTTGGACGTTCCGTTCATCTACAGGATCCACGAAGACCCGAAAGAAGACAAGTTGCACCGGTTCTTTGAATTTATTACGAATTTCGGCCTTGTTGTTAAAGGAACAGCCAACTCGGTGCATCCACGCGCGTTACAGGAAATTCTAGAAGCGGTGGAAGGAAAACCGGAAGAAATGGTCGTTTCGACGGTGATGCTTCGTTCCATGCAGCAAGCGAAGTATGACCCAGAAAGCGTAGGCCACTTCGGGTTATCAACCGATTTTTATACCCACTTTACGTCACCAATTCGTCGCTATCCAGACTTAATTGTCCATCGTCTCATTCGGACGTATTTAATTGAAGGAAAAATGGATGAAGCAACCCGGGCGAAATGGGAGCAACAACTTCCAGAAATAGCGCAACATTCGTCCCAAATGGAACGAAGGGCGGTTGATGCGGAACGCGAAACAGACGAGCTGAAAAAAGCGGAATTTATGGAAGATAAAATTGGTCAAGAGTTTGAAGGTATTATTAGCTCCGTCACGAATTTCGGTATGTTTGTGGAACTGCCAAATACCATCGAAGGGCTTGTTCACGTCAGCTATATGACGGACGATTTTTACCGTTACGATGAACGCCACTATGCGATGATTGGAGAACGAACAGGTAACGTCTTCCGGATTGGTGATGAAATTACCGTTCGAGTTATCAATGTGAATAAAGAAGAACGGTCGATTGATTTTGAAATCGTCGGAATGAAAATCAATCGGAAAAAAGAGCGCAATGAAGAATTACGCGTTGTGAAAGCTAAAGAAAAGAAGAAAAAGCAAGGAAAAGAAGAGAAGAAGTCAAAAAAAGAGAAAAAGAAACAAAAATTTTACGAGCAAATTCCGAATAGTAAGCGAAGTAAAAAACGAAGAAAGAAAGGATAACAAGAGGTTAGAGGTTTTTACTTCTAACCTCCTCCTTTCCTGTGTATAATAGTAGGCGATGCGGTAAGAAGGGGGATTTGTGATGCCAAAGGGAGCAGGAAAAGTGATTGCGCAGAACAAAAAAGCCCATCACGATTATTTTATCGAAGAAACGTACGAAGCCGGAATTGTTCTTCAAGGGACGGAGATTAAGTCGATTCGTGCGGGGCGTGTCAACTTAAAAGACGCGTTTGCGAAAATTCAAAAAGGGGAAGTATTTTTACACAACATGCACATTAGTCCGTACGAACAAGGAAACCGTTACAATCATGATCCATTGCGCACACGAAAATTATTACTTCACCGAAAAGAAATAAATAAGTTAATCGGGGAAACGAAGGAAAAAGGATATTCTCTTGTTCCTTTGAAGTTATATATCAAAGATGGATATGCGAAAGTGTTAATCGGCCTTGCGAAGGGTAAGAAAAAATACGACAAACGTGAAGACTTGAAGAAAAAAGCCGCCCAACGCGAAATCGAAAAAGCATTCAAAGAGCGTCAGCGTGGGTAATAACAGTATTTAACAATTGCAAAACTGGCTTCATGTGATATAATATTAATTGTCTTCACTCATGAAGCCAAGCACTTAAGTTTCATTTACCTCGTCTCTAACACGGGGACGTTACGGATTCGACAGGGGTAGATCGAGCTTAAGTTGCGAGCCGGAGGGATCGTCTCCGTCATCAACGTCACCTAAATATAACTGGCAAAGAAAACTACGCTTTAGCTGCTTAATTAACGCAGCTAGCTCCTCCTTCCATCGCCCATGTGGAAGTGTAGGGGTTCAACCAAGTGGGCTACGCCGGATTCCGCCGCCTGAGGATGAAGGAAGAGACCAATCAGGCTAGCTGGTCGGACGCCTGTCGGTAGGCAGAAGATGCAGCGAAAAATAATATACCGACTACGCTCGTAGACGCTTAAGTGGCGATATCTCTGGACGTGGGTTCGACTCCCACCGTCTCCACCAAAATACATAATTGGTGGTAACTTACGATATTGTTACTTGAAGCATAATTTTGCCGAAACGGCAACGATATGCTTCCAAATACTAACGGCAATAATATACTTCAAAACAGAAAAGTACCTCGTTTTAATGAACCATAACCCGAATTATGGACACTAAATAAAAAAGTGCCCTAATTCGGGTTTTTTATGTCTTTAGATGCAAAACCCGTTAATAAAGGCATTAGATGAACGGAGGATAACCATTAACAGGAAGTTATGTTCGGAGTTTTAAATAAAAGAATTGGAGAAGAACCCTCATGTGGTGCGTGGGTTCGGAACGTTTTATTACGTTTGCCCCAACCTTTAAAGTAAAAGCAGTGAAGGAGTATCAGAACGTCAAACTTACCAAATCTTATATCCGGAAAAAAAAGTAGTGGCAGCAACTATTTCGAATGTTTAGGTTTTATAAATTACATTATTAATCCTTAATACACCAGTCTTTGGCAAGGATATGCTTCAAAGTGTGGCAAAAATATGGTTTAAGTTACAGATATGATCAAGGACTTACCGATAGCGGTGAGTCCTTTTTGATTTTCTAGAGTATATATTACTTCTCTATCTAAGGCAGCTTTTTGTATTAAAATGAATTAACCATGGAAGGTAAAAATATAAATACAAAATAGAAAAGGAGGCGCACCTATTGGCAACGCCTCCTGTATAATTAGTTTTCTAAGAAATATTTTTCAATATCGTCTAACATTAAGTTAGCTGCTAATACACCACCAGCTGTATTCCAAATGGTATCGCTTACTTTGTATACTTTTCCTTGTTTAGCCACATTTAAGTTTTGGAATAATGGATCGTTAATCCAATCTTCTTCAACCTTTAAGGCTTCCCCGTCACCAGTTTCATAAGTGAAGTAGAAGAGAATGTCCCCATCCATTGCCGGGATGCGTTCTTTTGTTACGCCTTTTTCTGCAAAGTCATTAACGTCTTGTGATTCCGGGCGGGCAAAGCCTAATTGATCTAAAATCACGCCAGAGAAAGAGTCTTTATGGTAAATACGTACGTCACCAGCCAAGAAGCGTACGATGGAGACTTTCATATTTAATTTATCTCCTAATTTTTCCTTTAATTCTTCAATACGATTGTTATATGCATTCATAACCTCTTGGCCTTTTTCTTCTTTATTAACAGCTTTTGCATATAGCATAAAGTTTTCTTTCCAGTCGCCTTTTAATGTTTCGGCAAAAACAGTTGGAGCAATGGTACTTAATTGCTCATAAATTTGCTCTTGACGTAACTTGTTCCCAATAATTAAATCTGGTTTTAATGCTGCGATCGCTTCTAAGTTAGGTTCGCTCTCTGTACCAACATCTTTTACGCCTTCCATTTGATCTTTAATATGGTCATACCAAGGGTCTCCAGTCCATGATTGAACCGCACCAATCGGTTTCACACCTAATGCTAATAAAGCTTCCGTTCCTTCGTTTGTTAAAATAACGACACGCTCTGGTGTACCTTTAATTTCTGTAGTATCCATCGCATGCTCAACTGTGTAAGCAGTTGATTCTTCCGATTTTGCTTCATCTTTATTAGACTCCGTCTCTTCTTTTTGAGCGCCGCCGCAACCGGCAAGTACGAAGAGAAGAGCAAAAACAAGGGATGCTAAAAAAGTAAATTTATTTTGTTTATGCATTATGTATTCCCTCCATCATGTGATAATAATTTTCATTTACGAATATGATAATACTGCTAATGAGAATCATTGTCAATATAAAAATGAAAATGATTTTCAATATTATTGACATTGATAGTCATTATTACATAGACTTAAAGTTGGAAACTTAATAATTAAAGGAGAAGCTATCAAACATGGTTCTGAATACTACTAGGAGACGAACCGCAGGGTTGATCATTTTTTCTTTCTTATTAATAGGTTTTATGTGTATGAGCATTGTCTATGGCTATACCGATACAAGCTGGAAAACAGCTATTGAAGCTTTTACCAATCCTAATGGCTCGAACGAGCATATTATCATTGAAACCGTACGGCTGCCAAGAGCACTGATTGCCGCCGCTGTTGGTGCGAGTTTGGCAATAGCGGGTGCGCTTATGCAAGCTCTGACGAAAAATCCACTTGCTTCACCAGGATTATTCGGGATAAATGCGGGTGCAGGTTTTTTCATTGTATTATTTGTAAGTATATTTCATGTTAGTTCCTTACAACTGTTCACTTGGCTTGCATTTCTTGGTGCTGCGCTTGCGTCATTAATTGTATTTATCATTGGTTCCATCGGACGTGAGGGAATGACGCCGCTAAAGTTGACATTAGCTGGAGCTGCTGTAGCAGCATTATTTTCTTCCTTAACACAAGGTTTGTTAGTAGCAAATGAGACAGCGCTGGAGCAAGTGTTATTTTGGCTTGCAGGTTCCGTTTCTGGCAGAAAGCTTGAAATGTTAGTACCAGTAATACCATATTTGCTAATTGGATGGATTGCCTCTTTTGCTTTTGCACGAAAGGTGAACGTATTGACGATGGGCGATGATGTGGCAAAAGGGCTGGGGCAACGGACCGAGCTCGTTAAACTTGGGATCACTCTAATAGTAGTTTTATTAGCAGGGGGGGCTGTAGCAGTAGCCGGACCAATCGGATTTATCGGTATCGTTGTTCCTCATCTAGCTCGAGCATTAGTCGGAATTGATCATCGCTGGCTGCTTCCATATTGTGGTCTTCTAGGAGGAATTTTATTAATCGCAGCAGATATTGCGGCACGATACATCATTATGCCTCAGGAAGTGCCGGTTGGGGTAATGACGGCATTTATCGGAACTCCATTTTTCATTTATATTGCCCGTAGGGGGATATTAGCAAAATGAGAAAGTATATACCGTTTCGATTGGGAAATACCATTTCATTTTTAATAGATAAAAAAGCATTAATTACTAGTTTCCTATTATTATTAGGTGTGTTAGTAACATTTATCATTAGTACAGGCAGCGGAGAAATGTATATTTCACCGTTAAAAGTGGTGAAGACGTTATTTGGAAATGGGTCAGAAATGGAACAAATTGTCATATATTCATTTCGATTGCCACGAATCGTAACTGCTCTTTTAGTTGGAATGTCCTTAGCGGTAGCTGGTGCGATACTGCAGGGAATGATTCGCAATCCATTAGCTTCACCAGATATTCTTGGGATGACTGCAGGAGCCTCCCTATTGGTAGTTCTCTTCTTTGCGATTTTTAGTGATAAAAATAATTCTTTGACCATCAGTATACATTGGCTGCCGCTTGGAGCATTTATCGGCGCTACCATTGCCGCTATACTTGTATATATTCTTGCTTGGAAAAACGGGATTGTTCCGATGCGGCTTGTCTTAATCGGAATTGGTATAACTGCATTAATGCAAGCAGGTACAACCCTTTTTATGATACTGGGCCCGATCTATCGCGCAAGCCAAGCGAATATTTGGATTACCGGCACTGTATACGGAGCCACATGGAAAAATATTGCTATATTAGCGCCGTGGACGATTCTTCTTTTACTTATTAGTTTTGTTTCTGCAAGAAAGCTGAACATTCAAGAGCTGGGAGATGAAATTGCGTTAGGAGCAGGTGTGTTGCTTCAAAGACAAAGAGTTTTCTTATTATTGTTGAGTACGGCATTAACGGGCGGTGCAGTCGCTTTTGCAGGAGGAATCGGCTTTGTCGGTCTTATGGCACCTCACATGGCGAGGAGACTAGTAGGTTCATCGTTTGGGGCGTTGTTGCCTGTTTCCGCTCTTCTCGGTGCCATATTGGTAATGGCAGCTGATTTATTTGGGCGTACTTTATTTGCACCATTGGAAATCCCGGCTGGTGTATTTACTGCGGCTATCGGCGCTCCATACTTTATTTATTTGCTTTATAAAAGCAGAAATTCATAGCGAGGTGCAAAACAAATGGATGCTTTGGAAACGAAATCTCTTACATTGTCCTATGGAAATACGATCATCATTAATGAGCTCGACTTAAAAATTCCTAAAGGGGAAATCACCGTCTTTATTGGCGGAAATGGATGCGGTAAATCGACATTGCTTCGTTCGTTAGCTCGACTTTTGAAGCCGATGAATGGCACCGTTCTGTTAGAGGGCAAAGCGATAAGTAAATTATCAACGAGAGAAGTAGCGAAGAAATTGGCCATTCTTCCACAATCTCCTACAGCTCCAGAAGGATTGACGGTGCTGCAGCTTGTTAAACAAGGACGTTATCCATATCAGAACTGGTTTAAACAATGGTCGGAAGATGACGAGAAAAAGGTACAATTTGCATTAGAAGTAACGGGTATGAAGGAATTGGCTGAACGACAAGTCGACTCGCTTTCTGGAGGACAACGCCAACGTGCTTGGATTGCCATGACTCTTGCACAAGATACAGACATTATTTTATTAGATGAACCAACTACTTATTTAGATATGACACATCAAATCGAAATTCTTGATCTGTTATTTGAGCTAAACGAAAAAGAAAAGCGAACGATTATCATGGTGCTTCATGATTTAAATCTCGCTTGTCGTTATGCACATCATATTGTTGCGATTCGTGATAAAAAAATCTATGCTCAAGGCAAGCCTGAAGATATTATTACTTGTCAATTAGTAAAAGACGTATTTCAAATGGACTGCCAAGTGACGCATGATCCGCTCTTTGGTACACCGTTATGTATTCCGTATGGCAGAGGAAGATGTATTTTACAAAAGGAAGGCGTTTCATAGTGCTTATTTCAGAACAAGAAATAAAAGAACTAAAAAAATATCGTCTTTCGACCGATCGAAGTGATTCAGTATTATCTGTTCGCGCCGATCAATTGATGAAACAAGACTCGTTGGCTGCATACTTAAGAATGGTGCAACAAAAAATAGATATTCCGAATTTACCTACCACAGCATCCATGTTGATGAAACGCTATAGCTTTTTAGTTGTCATGACACTTTATGCGATGTCCATCTGGGATAAACGGCTACATATTCAACCAGAGAATGTATGGTTAGAAATGGATGATGAATCAGAAAAATGGCTGCCTACATTTCGACTTGACAAGTTAGAATGCAGCCAGCTAGACTCCGATCGACAACAATGGCGCTGTGAAACAATCCGGATTCTCTTTGCAAATCATATACATCCTCTGATTGAACTTCTCTTTCAGACAACAAAGCTGTCTAAGCTCATACTCTGGGAAAATGTAGCCATCTATGTTTTCTGGTTGTATGAAACCCTTTTAGCAGATGAACAATATACTCATATGACTGAAAAGCTTCTTGAAGACTTTCATTTTGTCATTCAAGAGGCACGAGGAGAACTTTTTGGGGGATATCAAAACAATCCATTGTCACGTTTTTGGAAAGACAAAACTTTTTCAATCCCCCACCAAAAAAACATTCGTATTCGTACAACCTGTTGTTTGTACTATCAAACAACTAAAGATGGCTCTCGTTGTTTATCTTGTCCGCTTCAGTGTAAATCCTAAAATGTTAAACATTCTAAGGTTGATGATTTAAATCGTATATGTATATTTAGTCATCAGCACTTTTTTTCACACCTGCTTTTCCGTTGCAGATAGCCATCTTCCAAATTTAACTCTCTATTTAACAAAAGTTCCATCTCTTCCAAATCTTCTCGTAACACAACCGGGTCTTTGTCTGACCAGTTTACTTGATAGACAAAGTAGTAATCTTTAATGGGTCTAAAAACAACAACCGAATGAGGAAATTTGGAAAAATGTGCTTTAATATTGTATTTTCTTGTATGCGTCCAATCTAACAATTCCATATCATCACCTATGTACATTTGTAGAGAATTTTTTGAGCCGATGCAAGTAAAATTTGTTTTTATTAATTGTAGGTATGTAGATTCAAAGAAAAAAGGACTCTCTTTTGTTCGCCCATTGACTGACAAAAGAGAGTCCTTTTCTTAATGTTACTTTTCCTTATTTGGATGCAAATACCGGCGATCTTTCATAAATAACCGCCAAAAATAGATAAATCCAGGAAACAAAATTGAAAAACCGACAATATAGGTCACAAACAAAGCTCGAAATGTATTCGGATGAGTGAAGGCTGATTGAATCGTAATGTCGGGATAAATCATATACGGTAAATGAGCTTTTCCATACGCATAGCTGGCGAAAAAATATTGCAATACAATTGCCACAACAGCTAGTCTCGGCCATCCCAATTGCTGTTTATTTTTCCGGGAAGGGATAAACAAGGCTCCTCCAGCTATAAAAAACATCGCAACGGAAGCGAACAACCACGGCCAATAGTTCATCATCCCTTCGAAGAGCCACCGGGCTTCCACACGCATCGTGATCATAATCAATATCGACATCACTAATGCCAATGGGCCAATGAGAAGAGCGTCCCGACGATATATGTTATACGCTTCTTGTTCATTCGCTTCATTGGAGTAATCCGCTAGTAAAAGGGAGGATAGAAACAGGGTGCTTGTGATCGCAAAGCCAATAAACGCATATTCGTGGGGGCTTGTAAACAAATAATCTAAGCGAAGTCGAACGATGCCGTTTACAGTTTCAATATAAGAACCATGTGTAATCGGTAAGACGCTGATGAGCAGGGCAGGAATAAGTAGTCCGCTTATGCCAGAGATATAGACGAGTATTTTTTCATATTTTGCCGCCAAATGGGAAAACACAAGAAATGCGCTCCGAATCGCGAGCAATAATAAGATGATGCTACCTGGGATTAACAACACCGTTCCAAGCGTATACGTCGCCCCCGGGAAAAAACTAACAAGGGCGACGACAATCGCGACAATAAATACATTGGTCACTTCCCATGTAGGAGATAAGTAACGGTTAGCAATTTTCGTTGCTTTTGTTTGCGGTCGATTCATATACAACATGGACCAAAAGCCAGCCCCGAAATCCATCGTGGCCATCACGGCGTAAATAAAAATAAATCCCCATAAAATTGAGATGGCAATCAGTTCATCCGTCATAAGCTTCTCCTCCTATCCTTGTAGAGTTTGTTCCCTGTTTCCAAGCAATTCGTGTTCTAGAGCATGTCGTCGGAAATAACTATTGAGCACAAGGACAACAGCCACTAGTAAAAAGACGTAAATCGCCGTAAATAAAATAAAGAGTGTTCCTAAATTGGTAGATTGGGTTACCGCTTCTTCCGTGGTCATCATGTGATAAATGACCCACGGTTGTCGACCGGTACAGGCAAACACCCAACCAAACTCAATCCCGAGCATTGCCAGCGGCCCTGCTGTGACGGCGGTCCACATAAACCATTTTGGAAAGTCGATTGTTTTACGAATTTTGTTCCATACAAAGCCGACGACGGAAAGAAGGAGAAGAAACATTCCAATACCAACCATTGCATTAAATAAAGTATGAACGATAAGTGGTGGCCACCATTCTTCCGGAAAATCATTCAGTCCCACTACAACCGTATCGAAACTGTTTCCAGCCAAAAAGCTTAGTAGCCATGGAATTTCAATGCCCCATTTGACCGTTTGTGTTTCTCGGTCCGTAAACCCACCAATAACGAGTGGAGCATGGGATTGTGTTTCAAACAAACCTTCCGCAGCCGCTAATTTTTCCGGTTGATATTCATGAAGCAATTGAGCGGACTCGTGTCCGTTAATAGCTGTTAACAGAGAAAAAATTCCTCCGATTGTTAATCCGAGCATGAGCGCTTTTTTATGAAATAAACGAACCCGTTCTTGATGACGGCTTTTCAGCATTTTAAAGGCAGCAATTGAGGCAATCGCGAATGCTCCTGTCATATATGCGGAGACAACGACATGACCAGCAGTAACAAAAAAGCTTGGATTAAAAAACGCCTTCCAGGGGTCGACATCGACAATTTCCCCATTTTCGATACGAAAGCCGGTCGGTGTTCCTTCAAATGCATGGACGTTTGTAATTAAAATGGCAGATGCTACGGCACCTATGGCGACGAACGTGACGCTCACGATGCGCATAGTTGGAGAAATCCTATCAGCTGCATAGACGTAAATGGACATAAATAGTGCTTCGATAAAAAAGGCATATATTTCAATCTGAAAAGGAAGCGACATCACTTTTCCGACAACTTCCATAAATCCAGGCCAAAGCAACGATAACTGCACACCAGCAATCGTTCCCGATGGAATTGCGATACCAAGAAGGATCGCTAACGCTTTTGTCCATCGATTTGCCATAAGGGCATAATCGCGATCTTTTGTTTTTTGATACATAAGCTCAGCAAATAAAATCATGAGCGGAATACCCACACCTAATGTTGCGAAAATAATATGAAACGCCATCGTCGTCCCAAACAAAGTTCTCGCCGTAAGAAGATGATCCATGAATCCAATCCCCACCTTTCCCTTTTAACCAACATCGTATAGTAGTTTGACTTCAAAAAAGGGAAAATATGTATACGTCAAATGTTTTTAGCAAAAAAGGATAAAAAAGCAAAAATAGGGACAAAAAATAGGGACAGTCCCTCAGTACGTTAACGTACTGAGGGACTGTCCCGCGATGCTTTAAAGGGATAAATTACTCTTTGTTTGACCAATCGCACTAATAACAGCACCAATGGCTTGTATCCAGCTACCGATGAAGTCTAATGTTTGACCATTTTTCCCTTTTCGGTTAGCGTTTGTTGAAAGTGCTTGGAGTGAGTTTCCGATGGCTTGTAGTAAATTTCCGTATATAGCATACAGTCCATTGTATGATGACTCCTGTTCTATGGCATATACAAATACAAGTCCTCCACCGAGAGCTTGAAGTAAATTTCCTTTTGTCGAAAGTTCTTTTTCTGTCGTTTCATGACCACTTAATAGTCCGATTAAAACGGTCGAATTACCAATGGACTGAATCATATTTCCAAGTTTATTTAAATTATATTTTTCTGCATCGGCTTCTAAGGCATTCCCAGTTGCTTGAAGCACATTTCCCAATATATCCAAATCATTACGTGTAGCTTCACGAAGTGTTGTTGACGGAGTACTAGCAATGGCCGAAAGGATGGTACCGATTGCTTGAATCCAAGCACCAAACACAGCCTTTTCTTTGTTGTTCATGAAAAGACCACCTGTCAAATCATTACACATCAGTGTATTCAATTAGACTGTGGTTGGTGAGCCTTTATTATCTGTACGGTAATGTATCTAAACTTCTTGAAAATACGTATTTAGTAGACATATCCATCCATTTTTTTGTGAAAAAATATCCTATCGGTGCATAACCAATTTTCAAAGTTTTTAAGAAAATCGGAAACAACAAAGGAACGAAATATAAAATGTCATTTTAATATTAAATAGAGCCCTCTTGTAATGAACAAGAGGGCTAGACTTCCATTAAAGCTCAACGAGAGGAAACGATAAAATCACCGTTGTTCCTTTTCCTTCTTCACTTTGAATGTCCATCGTTCCATCATGGAGATTGACGATTTCTTTCACAATGGAAAGACCGAGTCCAGTTCCACCAGTTTTTCGAGAACGCGACTTATCGGTTCGGTAAAAACGTTCCCCGATTCGGTCTAAATCTTGTTTAGGAATACCAATTCCGTGGTCCCGAATTGTTAATTCCGCTTGATTGTCTTGTTGAATCAAACGAATATGAATCGTTCCGTGATCATAAGAATATTTGATGGCGTTGTCAATAACGTTATAAAGAACTTGCTGTAAGCGATTCAAGTCTCCTAGGATGATCACTTCATCGTCTAAATCGGTTTTTACGATAATATTTCTCATCGTAAGTGACGGAGTAAACAGCTCCAGCGAATCTAAAATCAATTGCGAAAAGGCAATGGGCTCTTTTTGAAGCGTTAAGTTAGGGTCTTCTAATTGATTTAATTGTAGTAAGTCGTGAATGAGCTTTTGCATTCGTTTCGCTTCTTTATCAATCAGCTGTAGGTGATTTTTGGCCTCTACTTTTGATTCATATGCTTCATCTAGTAAAAGCCGGGTATACCCTCCAATATACGTGAGCGGCGTTCTTAGTTCATGCGCCACATTGGCTAAAAATTCTTTCTTACGCTCATCTTGTTTTTCAAGCGACTCGGTCATTTTATTAAAGGCTGTGGCTAATTCGCCAATTTCATCGGATGTTTCCACCTGTATCCTTTTTGAGAAGTTTCCACGCCCGACTTCTTTGGCAAATTCTCGCATCATTCGTATCGGATTAAAAATAGACCGAACAAAATAATTTACTATTATATATAAGACGATGAAAAAGAAGGTTCCCGTAATCACTAAAACAGGAATTCCTTTACGAAACACTTCGGGGATTTCGGCTAACGGAACATAAATATAAATGAAGCCGATTAATTGTTCTTCATGGGTTAATGGAAAAATCGCTCCGACAATATTCCGCTTAAATTCGTGTACGTATCCTTCTTTCAATACATATTGACCGTTTAATAATTTCTGTTCATCCGCATCACTTAACAGATGTTCATAATCAATTCGATAAGGAAAATATTGATCTAATTCTTCTAATTGATCCACGGCAATGACTTCGTATGAGGAGATAACGTTATACCAGTCAATTTTTTCTTTAATGTCACCACTAAGGGACCCGTAATGAAAATGAGCGGCGGTTCGTTGTCCTTCGTTAACAAGCCGTTCTTTTACGCTACGAATGTATAAATCTTTATATAAAAAGTGAATGAACAAAAACGAAAAGAGGATGGAAAAGATAAAACTAAAAAGAAAAAGCGTTAACACTTTTTGACTAATAGAAAGCTTCTTTATCTTCACGTTCACTTTGGCACCTCAAACTTATACCCTAGTCCCCATACTGTTTCAATAAGATGACCATGCTCTTTTAATTTCAATCGAATGGTTTTAATATGCGTATCCACTGTTCGCTCACTTCCTTCATAAGCTGGCCCCCAAATGTGATCGAGCAATTGGCGACGGGAAAAAACGGTCCCCTTATTTTTCGCTAAAAACAACAACAAGTCAAATTCTTTTTGGGTGAATGCTAGCTTTCTTCCTTCAACAGTAGCAACTCGTCCTTGTAAGTCTATTTGTAAAGGTCCATATGTTACGACTAGATTCTTGTTTTCATGTTGCCGTGTTCTTCGAAAAATGACTTCCATCCGAGCTAATAGTTCAGCGGGATTAAAAGGCTTAACCATGTAATCATCTCCACCTAGCTTTAAGCCTTTCACTTTATCTTCATCGTCCCCTTTAGCAGTTAAAAAAATAACTGGGATATCGAGGTGAAAATAATTGCGCATTTCTTTAACTAACGAAAAACCATCGAGATACGGCATCATGACATCGACAATCAGCATATCTGGATGCTCATGTTTTACTAAGTTGAGAGCCTCCATTCCGTCTTTTGCTTCCAAACATGTATAGCCTTCTCGATTTAAAAATGTTTTTATAAGTTCCCTCATTTGGTCTTCATCATCGACAATTAGTACTTTTAGTGAATTCAATGTTACTAACTCCTTTTTTGCCTTTATGTTATTCCTTCTATAGCCATTCTATATAATTATAAAACGAAATTATGAAGTATGTTTGAAGTCTTCTAAGTAGAAACAAATACTTGTTTAAGAAACTTCCGTTAATAATAAATTTTTTAAGTAAAATGATTTTCGATGAAATAAATTTAACCACTTTCACATCGAATGGAATTATATAAGAACCTCAGGACAATACTTAAAATAGGGTTCGGCTCAAGATTTTTTTATATATTAATTCTTCTAAATTTAGGCGGTGATAGTATAACAATACAACGAACAAATATAATGATCATAATTTATTGGTTAATCTGTATAATGTTGTTAATCAATAATAAAGACACGTGTTAATAGCCTAACGTTTATTGAAAAGCGCACGATCACCTTTACAAAAACGACCACCCATTTCATTACCACATAAACTAAGGAGGTATATAATTATGAAAGCGCTTATATTCCGTGGACCAGGAAAGATCGAGTGGGGAGAGAAGGACAAGCCGACGATTCAGAAACCGACGGATGCAATTGTCAGAATCACAAAAACGACGATTTGCGGCACAGATTTGCATATTTTAGGTGGTGATGTACCAGCGGTAACGGACGGCCGAACCTTGGGACACGAAGGTGTTGGAATTGTAGAAGAAGTGGGCACGGATGTCAACAATTTCAAGCCAGGCGACAGAGTACTGATTTCTTGTGTCACTTCCTGTGGAAGATGTGATTATTGTAAAAAAGCGATGTACGCTCATTGTGAAAACGGCGGTTGGATTTTGGGGCACCTAATCGACGGTACCCAGGCGGAATACGTCCGCATCCCTTATGCTGATACAAGCCTGTATCACATTCCTCCGGGAAGCGAAGAGGAAGCACTAGTCATGTTAAGCGACATTTTTCCAACGGGTTTGGAAATCGGAGTGATTAACGGCGAAGTTCAGCCGGGGGATGTGGTCGCTATTGTCGGGGCCGGACCAGTCGGGATGGCGGTACTCTTGACAGCACAACTATATTCGCCAGCGGAGATCATCATGGTCGATCTTGACGACAATCGCTTGGAGCAGTCCATAAAGTTCGGGGCGACCAAAACAGTTAACAGCTCCAAAGGAGATGCAGTTGAACAAGTGATGGAATTAACGGATGGAAAGGGTGTCGATGTAGCGATTGAAGCTGTCGGGTTCCCAGTGACTTTTGACATCTGTCAGCAAATCTTGAAGCCTGGCGGAAGGCTGGCCAATGTCGGTGTACACGGAAAGCCTGTTGATCTGCGCTTGGAACAATTGTGGCTCCGTAATGTCAAGATCACGACCGGTTTGGTAAGTACGAGCACGACACCGATGTTATTAAAGACAGTAAATTCTGGGAAGATCAAACCACAACAGTTGATCACCCACCGCTTTCCACTTGACCAGATCATGCAGGCGTACGATGTGTTTCGTAATGCTGCTAAAGAAAAAGCGATGAAAGTGATTTTATACAACGATTGACTCTATTGATGGGTAAAGGAACGGTTTCAACATGTCCCTTTATAGAGATTGATGATAAATCCCTTGTCCATTACTGAGGGAAGGGGTTCAATTTCAGGCTATCACGCCAGCCCTACATTAAAAATTGGTATAAACCAAATTTTCTGCAAATAGCAATTCTTTTTAGTTTCCGTTTTGCCCGAAATGATACGGTGACTCCATAGCTGAATAATTGATGAAACCAGTAAAATATGCCATGAAAGTTTTAATCACTGATTTCCATAAAGCTGTCGATAACTAAATCGTGAATTCGAAGAATTATAATTGATGTTTAAGAGCTCTCAATTTCTATTGGGAGCTTTTATTTCTATATCATAACGATGATTACATTTACTTAAAGGGAAAGGAGACAAAGCTGTTCCTTTCGCTTCTTGTTGTTTGTACATAAAAATAATTACATACCAATAAAATCATTTATTTGTTCATACAATTAACAAGTTAAAAAAATAATTTTATTTTTTTTCAAGCAGACTAGCTGCCCAATTTATTTCTTTTGTTAAGGACGCTCCTTTTTCTTCGCCAAGAATTTGTGAGCAACGGACATGTAATTTTTTTCAGTATTTTTTATTTGTTCTTGGATCTTTACACCGTCTTCTGTTAAATAAATTCGCGTTAACTTCCCTTCATTTTCACGAACGACTAGCTTTTTTAGTTCTAATTTTTTAACAAAACGAGTACTTGTAGAAGGAGCAATATGCAATTTTTCGCTTAGTTCTTTTTGGGTTATTCCTGGATGGGCATGTACGGTCATTAATAAAAAGGCGTATGTCGGCGAAAGCCCAATTGGGGCAAACTCTTCTTCAGCCATTTTATTCATGATTCGGGCTAATCGATTGGCTGAAAAATAAAGGCATTCACAAAATAAATGGTCCACTCGTATCATTCCACTTAGGTTAATTGTATGTACAACTTACTAAAAAAGCGATTGGTCAACTACAGATAAAAGGAGGGATCTTGTTGAATCTTGTGCAAGCGGTAATTTTGATGGGGATGAGTTTATGGGGCTTATGGATCGTCGAAGACAGATGGAAAGAATCTTTAACCAAGACCGTAATAATGGGAAATAGTCTATTTTTTGGTTGCTGGGTAACACAATGGTGGCATCAACAATCGTTGTATTCAATGCTGGTTGGTACGATGGCCGGGATGGTCATAGGTGGAGGGTGGTCCGGCACATCTTTTCATCTTCGGACTCAAGGAATGATGTCTGGATTAATGGCTGGTATGATGGGAGCCATGCTGGGGGTCATGACACCTTTTCCACAACTTGTACACGCCCTGACGTTTTTATTTCTTCTTGCTCTATTTCTGCAATGGAGAATTGTGTACCAGCAATTCAGTGAACGCCGGACAGAAAGAAAAGTCCAATTTCTATACGTTCTCTTTTTGTTGCTTATTGGGTTTCTTTTTTTCGAGCTATGGGAGATTGCCCAAGGTGAGTTGATGGAACAACATAAGCATTGATGTTCATACTCTATATTCTAGAGGTTATGGACTTACGCTTCGTCGTAAGTCTATTTTTTCATAATAAGAAAGAATTTTTACTTGCTTATTTAAAAAAGATGACCTACAATGTAATTCGTAATCATTACGTTTTACATAAGGTTTAAATCGTAATGATTACGTATTAAAAAAGGAAGGGTGTTTGAATGGATCCACGTATTCCGGTGACCGTGTTAAGCGGGTATCTTGGTTCTGGGAAGACAACGCTGTTAAATCATATTTTGGCTAATCGAGAACATAAAAAAATCGCCGTGATTGTGAATGATATGAGCGAAGTGAACATCGATGCTTCCTTAGTAAAACGAACGGAAGAAAAGATGGTAGAGCTACAAAATGGCTGTATTTGCTGTACGCTCCGTGAAGATTTAATGATAGAAGTCGAAAAGCTCGCGAAATCAGGCGACATTGATTATATTGTAATCGAATCGACAGGTATTTCTGAACCTATTCCAGTAGCGCAAACCTTTACATATGTTGATGAACAATTAGGAATTAATTTGTCCGAGTTTTGCCGTCTGGATACAATGGTAACCGTCGTCGATGCGAACCGTTTCTGGCATGATTTTTCTTCAGGGGAAACGTTACTTGACCGTAAGCAGGCAACAGATGAAAATGATACGCGTGAAGTGGTCGATTTATTAATTGACCAAATCGAATTTGCCAATGTTATAGTCCTAAATAAAATTGACCTTGTTGAGGAAAACACGGTCCGGGAATTAAAAGCGGTTATTCAAAAACTGAATCCAGAAGCGAAAATTATTGAGGCCGCTTATGCTAGAGTCGATTTGAATGAGCTATTAAATACGCATCTATTCGATTTTGAGAAGGCTAGTCAGAGCGCTGGGTGGATAAAAGAATTAAATGAAGAACACACCCCGGAAACGGAAGAATACGGAATCTCCTCATTTGTATATCGAAGAAGACGCCCGTTTCATCCAGAGCGTTGGATGAAATGGCTAGAAGATTGGCCTGTCGAGGTTGTTCGTGCCAAAGGGTTCTTCTGGTTAGCAACACGTAATGATATAGCTGGATTATTATCACAAGCTGGTCCATCTATTAGTATTGAGGCGGCTGGCGAATGGGTTGCTGTATATCCGGAAGAAGAAAGAGAAGCCATTTTCAAAGAAGAGCCAGAGCTTTTAGAAAAATGGGATTCAACGTTTGGGGATCGTATGACAGAAATTGTGATGATCGGTGTCGATATGAATCGAGAAGCAATCGAACAATCATTAGATCAATGCTTATTAACTGATGAGGAAATGGAACAAGATTGGTCTTTATGGGAAGACCCCCTTCCACCTTTTACAGTCATGCAATAACAAAAGGAGGATTATCAATGAGAGTAAAAGTGACATTAGCATGCACAGAAACAGGGGATAGAAACTACATCACTACGAAAAATAAGAAGAAAAATCCGGAACGTTTGGAACTTATGAAATATTCCCCTCGTCTCAAGAAACATACATTACATCGTGAGACAAAATAGTGCAGGGTATATTTGAATGAGTGATTTACGGATTAAATATGATTTCCATTTAACCACTTAAACATTTAATTACGCTCACCTTTTACACAAATGTTATCCTTCCATACGACAAGATATAAAAACAAAAGCACTAAAGAATATGGTTTCTTTAGTGCTTTTGTTTTCATTATTGAACACTATTTAAAAATTCACGCACTTGTTCAGGTGTTTTTGCATTGGCGCTATGGAGATGAGCAGTTTTTTCACCGTTTTGGAATATGAGCAAGCTTGGAATTCCCATAACTTGATATTTTTCCGCAATCTCAGGAAAATCGTCACGGTTCATGCTGTACCATTTATATTGGTTATACTCTTCCATAATTTCACCGATAAACATATCCATGCGTGTGCAGTCTGGACACCAGTTCGTAAAAAATTTAATGATAATTGGTTCTTGTTGTGAGATTAGTTGTTCAAACTGTTCTTGGCTTGTAATTTGTTCCATTCTTTTAACCTCCCTCCTCTTATTATATAAAAGATGACTGATTGTTTTGAAGTAATGTACCTTCTACTTTTAACGAAAAAGACGCGATGATACAAAATTCTCTAAAATTTCAACAAAAAATATGAAAAATCGACCTTTTTCACTAATATGTCAAAAAAATATGATAAGATAGGTCATAGTAGAGTCTGGAGGAGGAAAAACAATGAGAGAATGGAAAATGGGCTTGAATTTCTCTCGCAGCTGGCACGGTCCGATGATAACAATAAACTTTGAAACCATACATAAGGAAGTCCAATGAGCGGAGTTCTTCACATTATCGTCGTTACCGTTGTTTCCGTTATTGCTTTTTATCTTTATTTTGAAATTATTGTTAGTTATCATCGGCGTCATCAACTAGGGCTAATCCTTTATCCGAAGCGAAAAGATTTTGATGAATACAATCTCATTTTCCGATGGCGGACGACAGAACATGTCGGATATCGAGTAGCAGTTTTTATTGCCTATGCAAGTTTAGCATTTGTTGCGTTTTCCTGGTTTTATAACATTTGGATTGAAAAGAACGTTATCATGCTTGTACTTACCGTATTACCTTATGCACTCCTATTTAACCATATCATTGAAGTTCGAGAAGAAGGAATGCTGATTGACGGCCTGTATTTTCGATGGGAAGATATTCAAACGTATGAATTGGATGACCGCGGGGATCGAGCTTCGTTAACTTTCGTTCTTAAGAAACGAAAATATGGATTGAAACGATTCCGTTCGCGGATGGTTCCTGCTCCTATTTTACGGGAAGTCGATAAACAAATGGCACGGTATTTAACTAAAAAAGAGAAATGAACCTATATTCGACCTCTGGTTTAGATGAGGTTAAATAGGAAGCATGGACTATCCGTCCTTTTGTTAATATAGACTGGAGGAATGGTTGCTACATGAAACGAATGTTTCGAGAATACATGGACATTTTTTGGACGGCGACCAAGTTAGGATTAACCTCATTTGGAGGACCTGTCGCTCATTTAGCTTATTTTCGTGACGAGTATATTGAAAAGAAAAAATGGTTAACCGAAAAGATGTATGCCGATTTAATTGCTCTTTGTCAATTTCTCCCTGGGCCAGCAAGCAGCCAAGTGGGGATTTCAATCGGAATGATTAGGGGCGGATTACTCGGTGGCATTCTTTCGTGGCTTGGTTTTACGTTGCCAAGTGTGCTCATTTTAATCGCATTTGCCCTTTTTCTTCAAGGGACGTCTATTGATACGAGCGGATTTATTCATGGATTAAAAATCGTAGCTGTGGCAGTTGTGGCCCACGCCATTTTAGGAATGGCGAAAAAACTAACTCCTGATCGACCACGAATTTTTATTGCCATGATTTCGGCAACCATCATGTTATTAGTTCCATCCGCTATTGTTCAATTTGGCGTTATTGTTGCGGCAGGATTGATTGGGTACTTTTTGTATCGAAAAGAAACGAACGAGATCGATGGAGAAGCCCCGGTTTTGTTTTCGAAAAAAGTAGGTGTGCTTGCTTTCACGTTATTTTTCCTTTTATTATTCGGACTCCCATTTTGGCGAACGATGGCGCCGAACATGTCGCTAGCTCTTTTTGATACATTTTATCGAGTAGGCTCAACCGTCTTCGGCGGTGGACATGTCGTATTACCGATGTTAGAGAGGGAGTTAGTACCACATGGATTTTTGACGGAGGAAGAGTTTTTAGCCGGATACGGGGCGGCTCAAGCGGTTCCTGGTCCGTTGTTTACGTTATCGAGTTATTTGGGGATGGTCATTTCGGGTAGTACCGGGGCGCTAGTTGCTACAATCGGCGTCTTTTTGCCTTCGTTTTTGTTACTTGTTGGCGTATTACCATTTTGGAATTCCATTCGGGAACGGACTGGATTTCGTGCTCCGTTGCTGGGAGTTAACAGCGCGGTGGTCGGGTTATTAATTGCGGCTTTCTATGACCCAGTATTTACAAGTGCGATTCGAAATGAGGTAGATTTTGTGATCGCGATGCTCGCTTTCTCGTATTTAATGTTCTGGAAAGGGACACCGTGGAAAGTCGTATTAGGGACCGTCCTTATCTCTGTGCTAATGACATTCGTGTAAGAAAGGCCCGTTTTTCTTGGGCTTTTTTTAATGTAAGGCTATGTTAAATGTCATTGTTGATTTTTGGCAAGTTATTCACACGGCGGCCACTCCAGCGGGAACAAGAAGCCAGGCAAGACCCTTACTTGAGCGTAGCGAGGGAAGCGGCTTGCACCTTGCCCGCGGTAATGTATAAATATCAACAGTATCGTTTAACAGACAACCATGCCAATAAAAATTGGCACATCGATAAATGAAATAACAGCAAAAGTTATCCACAGTTATTTCAGGGTAGAGCCTAATGTAAAGCAGCATATTGGCCTTGATAAGGGCAAACCCAAAATAAAGTGCTACCAACCGAAAATACTGTGTTCCATTTGATAGCACCTAGAGGAAGCGAAGTCATGCAATAAAGAAGTATATTTATCGAAAGTTTCCAACTATATTCTGTCAGTTGTGATTCTTATAAGATCAAGTATAATGAAGTCATGAGAACGATGTAGGAGAGAACAACATGACATCAAAAAATACGGAACAAAAACGTTTTAATATAGGACTGATTTTCGTTCTTTTATTTATGGGCCTTGTTAGTTGTTTAGCCATTTATAGTGCGCAAACGACTGGACAATATGGCGATAATTTTTTAATGAAACAGATTGTTTGGTACATTGTCGGTTCGTGCATTATCATAGTCGTTATGCGTTTTGATCCAGAGCAGTTGTATCGCTTAAGTTGGTACGCTTATGGATTTGGAATATTTTTACTTGCCTTATTAATGATTGCTCCATCTAGCATTGCACCAGTAAAAAACGGAGCGAAAAGCTGGTTTATCGTGCCTGGGTTAGGGTCTTTACAGCCGTCAGAGTTTGTTAAAGTATTTTTAATATTAGCACTCGCACGAACAGTAGTACGTCATTATGAAAAATTTACGGAAAAAACGATTCAAACGGACTTTTGGCTGTTAATCAAAATTGGGCTTGTTACATCTGGGCCTCTATTGTTAGTGATGATGCAACCTGATTTAGGAACGTCACTCGTTCTCCTTTCAATTATGCTCGGAATTATATTTGTTTCCGGTATCACATGGCGTATTTTGCTTCCTCTATTTGGGGTGTTTACGTCGGTGGTTGGGGTCATCTTTTATTTAGTGTTATGGCATCCTGATATATTAGAAAAATATTTAAATGTGAAGCCTTACCAATTCGGGCGTATTTACTCGTGGTTGGACCCGTATAATTATCAAAGTACATCCGGTTATCAATTAATACGTTCACTATTAGCGATCGGTTCTGGTGAAACAATTGGAAAAGGGTACAACAATCGTGAAGTGTATTTACCGGAAAGCCATACGGATTTTATTTTCAGTGTGATTGGTGAAGAGTTTGGTTTTATCGGTGCGAGCATAGTCGTGGGGCTCTTTTTTATGCTCATTTATTTCGTTACAAAGGTTGGATTAGAATCGGTTAACCCATATGAATCGTACATTTGTTCAGGTGTTATTGCTATGATTACGTTTCACGTCTTCCAAAATATTGGAATGTCGATTGGGTTACTACCGATTACAGGGATTCCGCTTCCGTTCATTAGTTATGGAGGTAGTTCCTTGATGGGGAATATGTTAGCGATGGGGCTTATCTTTTCCGTTCAATATCACAATAAAAGGTACATGTTTTCAAGTCGAAATGAAGTATAAAAAACGTACGAATCTGAATTCGTACGTTTTTTTATTTGAGCGCGCCCAGCAAAGCTGTTATCTGATAGTTGGTGCAAGTCCAACCCGAGTAAGTGCCAAGACGCTCGGTAGCTGACAGGCAACTGGTGGAGAAATCCAGGCCAGCGCCCTGTGACAAAGTAACTCACTAGAAGAGTGCGAGCAAATCAGCAGACCGTAACATAAAGTGAATCCTGCCGCCTCGTCAAAAGAGACCTCCTTTGGAGGACAAAGGGAAGTCGAGCCTGGGCCAATATGGCGAAGATCATGGAAGGTGTGAAGAACTTGGAAGTGCAGCACCGAAGAATCCCTCGGGGTAAGGGGAGCGGTATGTTGAGAAAGTAGATAACGGAACTGGGGAGGCCCTCCTCCACACTTCTGAAGAAGTAAAGAGGAAACCTATAAGAAGAACAAAAGGAAGAAACATACGAGAATGAAGGAAGTTATGAAAGTAACGCATGGTTTATTAGTGAAATTAGCGAGTTAGACAAGAACGAAAGCCAAAGGAAGAAGAATGTCGGAAAGGCGTATGAGGGAAAACCTCACGTACGGTTTGATGAGGGGAAGCTGAGAGTAAAAGAGACAGCATAAGCTGTCCCTTTGAAATCAGTTTTCTACTCTACTGATTTCGGAATAGACAATGATGACTTTGGGTTTCTCCGTTATTTTTTATTTCACATATTTTTCTATCTTTTATTAGAAATCTAAGTTTTTGTTTCGCTTTTTAAAATTTGCCGATACAAATCGAGTCGATTCCTGATTCCTAACTCTTGGAATTGTTTCGCGAACTCTCCTTCTAAATGAGCCTACCAATCTTTATTTAATTCTTAAACCAATTTAAATAGATTGAAGATTATAACTGTTAATAAAATATAAATTTTTTGGTTGTTTCACATAGAATTCACAAACGTTTAATAAAATTTCGTTGAAAGAATTACTAGAATGGAAGGAGAAATTCTCAATGAAATGGACTAATGTGTTAGGAGTAAGTATTGTAAGTTCTTCCCTTATGTTAGCTGGTTGTAATACTGAACAGGTGAATAAAGAGTCTCATAAAGAGCAGACACAGGCACAAGCGGAATCACCAGTAACAATCTCTAATTATCACCGCGAATTTACAATTGAAGAGCCACCAAAACGAGTCATTAGTACAAATAATCATACGACGGAGTTGCTATTAGCGCTTGGACTAGAAGATGTCATTGTTGGGAAAGTAATAGGACATGAAAGTGATATTTTACCAGAATTTCAGGAAGCGTTTGATGTAATTCCGACAATTTCTCAATCTGATCATCATTATCCTTCTTTAGAAGCTATTTTAGAATATGAACCAGACTTCATGTTTGGACGTGAAAGCGCGTTCACAGAAAATTCTATTGGAACACCAGAGAAATTAAAAGAATATGGAATTAACGTCCTTGTATCAAAAGGTACATATACGCCAGGAGCAACGATTGAAGATGTGTATGAGGACATTGAAAATTTAGGAAAAATATTTAACGTTGAAGAACGGGGAGAAGAGATTATTAATGAAATGAAAGCAAATATTGAATCAGTACAAAAACAAATCGGAAAAATCGAAGAACCAGTGTCTGTTGCTGTTATGGATATGGGAGGAGATTCTCTTTTTACTGCTGCACAGGCATTAGAGTCGAATTTAATTGAACTAGCAGGTGGAAGAAACGTATTTGCTGATATTGAGAAAACATGGGCAAAAGTAAGCTGGGAAGAGTTAGTAGAACGTAATCCAGATGTAATTGTCATTAATGAATATTCTGAAGTACCAACTGAAGATAAAATCAATGAACTACTTACCCACTCAGCCTTGCAAGATGTAGAAGCGGTAAAAAATCAACGATTTGTAATTTTATCTTTATCTAATGTTTTTGAAGGTGTACGTAATGATGATGCAGTAGAAATTTTGGCAAAAGGATTTTATCCAGAAAAATTTGGTGAGTAAGAAGGAGCATCCACATGACCGATATTCGTCAACATTCTTTATTTTTCCCATTTGTCATAAGTGGATTATTTATCATCCTTTTCCTATCTATTACAACAGCTATTACTTTTGGACCAGTTTCCATTGATGCCCTAACGGTATGGCGTATTCCATTATCAAAGCTACCTCTTATTGGACAATGGATTTATCCAGATTGGTCGGCAGCATATTATCATATTATATGGGACCTTCGTTTTCCGAGAGTCCTTCTAGCTGTTATTGTCGGTGCTGGCCTTTCAGTTTGTGGGGTAGCGATTCAAGCGCTAGTTAGAAATTCGTTAGCTGATCCGTATATATTAGGAGTTTCGTCAGGGGCTTCCGTTGGTGCTACCTTAGTCATTTTGTTTGGATTGTTTCGTATTTTTGGCCAATTTGCAGTGTCGGTTACGGCCTTTTTAGGAGCATTAGCTTCATTAGTTCTCGTGTATATTTTAGCAACGGTGCACGGAAGAATCTCAACAAGTAGGCTGTTACTATCTGGAATCGCCGTTTCAATGATGTTATCAGCTGTTACGAGTTTTATTGTTATTTCAGTGCCGAGGGAAGAAGCAATAAAAAATGCGTTACATTGGATGCTAGGAAGTTTATCTGGAGCGAAATGGACCTATTTATCTCTTCCTAGTTTATGTATTGTGTTAGGTGCAATCTATTTGTTTGTTCACCATCGACATTTAAATGTTATGTTAATGGGAGATGACGTTGCTCAAACGTTAGGGGTAAATGTTGAGCGTTTTCGAAAATGGTTAGTCATCATTACTTCTCTTATTACAGCAGTAATCGTTTCAATCAGTGGAGCAATAGGGTTTGTTGGATTAATAATTCCTCATATAGTTCGCTTTATTATTGGTCCTAATCATAAAAAAGTACTTCCTGTTAGTATGCTTGTAGGAGCTATTTTTCTTATTTGGACGGATGTATTTGCCCGAACGGTTATTCAACCACAAGAATTACCGATCGGGATTGTAACAGCGATTTGTGGAGGCCCTTTTTTTATTTGGCTATTACGTAGAGGTTCTTATTCATTTGGAGGCGACGAATGATATGGGTATTTCTGTTAAGGAGCTGTCTGTCCAACTACAAGAAAAGATTATTTTGCATGATATATCGGTCGATGTGTCACCAGGACAATTTGTCGGAATCGTTGGACCGAATGGAAGTGGCAAATCGACTTTGTTACGATCGATTTACCGAGCAATTAAGCCTTCAGTAGGAAAAGTAATGATTCACGGGAAAGATGTTCTACAATATTCTTCCAAACATTTAGCAAAAGAAATGGCAGTATAAAAACAAGAGAATACAAATCTCTATGACTTTACGGTTGAAGAAATGGTATTAATGGGACGTACCCCACATAAGCGTCTGTTAGAGTCTGATAACCAAAACGATCGAACGATAATTAAAGATTCGTTATTATCTGTAGGTATGTGGGAATTTCGTAACAATAAGTTTTTAGTGCTTTCAGGTGGAGAAAAGCAACGTGTACTCATAGCTCGTGCTCTTGCTCAACAACCGAATATTTTGTTATTAGATGAACCGACAAATCATTTAGATATTCACCATCAAATCCAGTTGTTAGAACTCGTGAAAAAATTTAATTTAACAGTTATGGCTGCGTTACATGATTTAAATTTAGCAGCAAATTATTGTGACACTGTGATTGTCATTCATAAAGGGAAAATTGTGGCCCATGGAACACCGCGTGAAGTTTTCACAGTAAAATTATTAGAGGATGTATTTCATGTAAAAACATCTATACAAGTTGATCCCCATGGCAATATGCATATTATGTATGTATCTGCTATAGGATAGGTAATACGTAAAAGGGGCTGACACTCAACATTGTATTAAGCAATGTTGAGTCAGCCCTTTATAATTATCAATTAATGTAATACCTTATCTAATGTTTCAATGTTTTTCCGCATTAAACTGAAGTAGTCTTCGCCATTTTGGATATCTTCTTCGGTTAAGACCGATAAGTTGTGTAGGCGAAGAGGTTCGGCGTTGATTTCTTTACGAATAACTTCCGCCACTTTTGGAGTCACATTTTGTTCGAATATAATATATTGAATTTGTTTTTCTTTTGCTAGCTTAATAATATTTGCTAAGTCTTTTTGTGATGGCTCATCCGTTGGGGAGATTCCGGCTACAGCAATTTGATGAATACCATAGCTTTCTTCCCAATACCCATAGGCAGCATGGGAGACAATCATTTCAGGATTTTTCTTTGCGTCAACCAATTGATGGAACTCTTCGTCTAGTTTTTCAAGTTCAGCTTTTAATGTAATAAAATTATTTTCAAATTCTTCTTTTGCTTCAGGTTTTAGCTCAATAAGAGCATCTTTGATGTTTTGTGCAAGAATAATCGCACGAATCGGGTCAAGCCAAACATGTGGATCAACATCTCTATGGTGGTGCTCATGTTCATTAGCTTTATCTTCGTGAGCGTGTTCATCGCTTTCATGGTGTTCCTCTTCGTGAGCGTGTTCATCGGCTTCATGGTGTTCAGCTTCGTGTTCATGTTCATCACTTTCATGGTGTTCGTCTTCATGAGTGTGATGATCATGTGTATGTTGAACGACTTCAATCCCGTGTGCTGCTTCAACCATGATGGTATCTTCATTTTCTAAAGCTTCTGCTATTTTTTCTGCATACGTTTCCATTCCTAACCCATTGTAAATAAATGCATCTGCTTCGGCAATATCGATCATTTGCTTAGAAGTTGGCTCAAATGTATGAGCGTCAGCGCCTGGTGGAATAATGCTTTCGACATCCACATGATTTCCGCCAATTTTTTTCGTAAAGTCTGCTAATGGGTAAAGGGTCGTGTAAACTTTTAATTTGTTATTGTCATCTTTTTGAGTGGTTGTTATTTCATTATTACATCCTATTAGTGTTGTACCAAGGACGAATATAGCGATCAAAGTCAAGAATTTATATCGCATGTGGAATTCTCCTCTCCCTTCCGAATGGTCTTTTACTTTCAAAATGATACCGTAATAATTACGATTTGTAAATCGTAATTATTACGGTTTTGATGGAAGTCATTGGTATCGGATTTTGTTAAGAGTCAGGTAACAATAATCATCCAAATCATTTAGAATAATAGAAGAGAACTTCGGATATCCAAAGCCAATAAGTACATTTGGTTATGTCTACTCATAATACGAATAGACTATTATTAAAAAAACAAATAAGAATCATTTCGTTTTATGTTATAATGACAATCGTATAAAAAGACGAGAAAAATGGGGGAATGAATCCAGTGTTTCGATGGCTCCATTCACATTTAATTGATTTTACAGGAATATTCGTTATTGGCATTGTTATTTATTTGGTTTCTATGAGTCAATTTGTAGGATCGGAACTGTCCATTCATATACCGACATCTTTTCAACAATTAAATATGATTTTTTTAAGTATATTAATAGAAGCGATTCCGTTTGTTTTAATCGGGGTTCTTATTGCTGGTTTTATTCAAATTTTCATTACAGAAGATCATATACGACGGTGGATTCCTAAAAATAAATTTTTAGCTGTCATGATGAGTTGTGTCGTTGGGGCCTTGTTTCCAGCTTGTGAGTGTGGTATTGTTCCCATTGTTCGTAGATTAGTAGCGAAAGGTGTCCCTATCTATGCAGGAGTCGGTTTTTTACTAACTGGTCCTTTAATTAATCCAATCGTTATTTTATCTACATATATGGCATTTGGAAATGACCTAAAAATGGCGGCATTACGAATGGGAATTGGTTTTGTTGCTGCATTAGTAATTGCCCTTATAATTAGCCAATTATTTAAGTCTAATCAATTAAAACATTCTTTATCAGAAGTTACACAATCAATGGATCAGCCTAAGAAACATCATTCTTTTATTAATAAAATAGATGAAATGTTGAAACATTCCATTGATGAGTTTTTTGATATGGGAAAATATTTAATTATCGGTGCGTTTGTCGCGGCATTTTTGCAAACGTACGTATCTGCCAAATCTCTATTTCTGTTTGGTGAAGGTGTAATTGGCTCTACCATCGTGATGATGGGGCTCGCGTATTTCTTGTCTTTATGCTCTGAAGCCGACGCGTTTATCGGTGCGTCATTTAGACATTTATTCCCATCGACTTCTATACTAGCCTTTTTAGTCTATGGGCCGATGATTGATTTAAAAAACACCTTTATGCTATTAAGTGTGTTTAAAACGAGATTCGTCTTTGTTTTACTCATTCTCATTACCTTTATCGTGTTTATTTGTACGCAAGTGACCATTTGGATATAAGGGGTGAACGGCTGTGCGTTTTCAATTCCAACCGTTTCTGCGGGCCATGATTTTAGCTGGATTCGCTATATTTTTTATTCAATTACATCTAACAGGGGATATAACTAAGTATATTAATCCAAAATACGACATGATGAGTAAATGGGCTGCAGGAATTTTGGGCATTCTTTTTTTCATTCAGCTTCCCCGTATATGGGAAAAACACGACCATCATCATGAGCATTGTCATTCCGGTTGTACGCACGACCACGGCTATTCGGGTTCTTTATCAAAAAAATTAATAAGTTATTCGATTATTATTTTTCCACTAATTACTGGTTTTACGCTTTCGCCTACGGTTTTAGATTCATCGATTGCTGCTAAAAAAGGGACCGTACTGACGCAAGGAAATAAAAAAAATGTAGACCAAACCTCTGAAATAAATGAGGGACAAGATGAAACCGATATTGGGAATTCATCTTCCATAAATAGTAACGATCAATTGTCTAATGAGGAGAACATTCAGCATCAAGCACCGGTGACCAATGAGAATTACTTTACGCAAGAAGATTACGACCAGGAGATGGAGAAGTTAGCTCAATTAGATGTTATCGAAATGAAAAATGATATTTTTGCTTCCTATTATGAAACAATTAGTATAGACCCGAAGGCTTTTGTTGGGAAAAAGATTAAAGTGAGCGGATTTGTCTATAAAGAAGAAGGTTTTACATCCAATCAACTAGTGGTCTCAAGGTTTCTGATTACCCACTGTTTAGCGGATGCATCCATCATTGGGTTTTTAACTGAAATGGAACAAGCAGGTGATATTAAACAAGATACTTGGCTTGAGATAGAAGGCACATTGGACGTAACGACGTATAATGGAATCGAATTGCCAATGATTAAAACTAGTAAGTGGAAAGTCATTGAAAAACCAGCGGAACCATATGTGTATCCAGTACTAATTAATCTAACGGAATAAAGTTTTATGTTGTACGCTATAGAAGAACAGTTATAGGTACAATAAGTTTGTCTGGTTTTGTAAAACGTTTCTTGAACAAATTTCACGTTTATCATTTAAAAACGCTTGGGAATTAGCCCAAGCGTTCTATATTTATGTCACTAAGACTCCCACTTCCAAAAAAGAAGTTTAACTTGGGAGATAAGGCACTTTATTGATACTGTCCTCCGTTTGGAAATTGTGACGTGTAACCTTGGAATTGAGTGTACGATTGCTGTAATTTTTGCTGGTCAGCCGCTTCTAATTTATACCATCCATTGCGGAACATACAATTGTATAATTCTCGTTGTGCATTTTGCGTTTCATTAAAAATGGAAAGCATATCTTGGTACAGCGATTGGTGACTTGCTTCATTTAAAAACGTGCAATACGAATCGGTCATATATTTTTCTGTTGCTAACAAGTCATTCACAAAGTCCCGATCATTCATTTGCGGTGTTTTCGGTACTTGCGTTTTGGGATTTTGGATTTGTTTATTATTATTTGGCATGTTGAAACTCCTTTCTACACGTTATTGCATTTGTTGATGGTTTAGTTGGTTCGCAGGATTTAGATGAGATAGAATTTGTTGATAATGTCGTTGATGCATTTGCACACATTTTTCCAATTCAGCTCTTACATCAGGATTTTGGCATTGGGATGCAAAATGGTGGGCTTTTTTAGCGGCTAATAAATTCCATGAAAGCATGTCATTTAAATATAAAGAATCTTTTACTGTCACGACTTCAGGTGGTTGCGACATTGTTCCCGGTTGTTGGGAATACAAAGGTTGTTGTGATTGATTTTGCATGTGATAACCTCCTTGTTTATTGTTCATTGTTATTTTTTCTCTCTTTAAAAAAAGTATGTATACAATAGTGGATGGAAAGTTTAAAATTTTTCTAAAACTATTTCAGATATATTCAAATGACAGTAAAAGTGATAAAATACTCAAAGATAGAAATTGTCTATCTTTTATTATTATTTTGTAAGTAAACGTTTCCATTTTTTATTTTTACGTGCAGGGGGTATGCAAACATGGAAGCACTATTACGTAATTTTTTCTTATTTTTATCTAAAAATAAATTTTTAACGAAGATGGCAAAAAAATATGGTCTTCGTTTTGGCGCTTCCCGTTTTGTAGCTGGAGAAACAATTGAACAAGCGGTCGAAGTGATTAAAGATTTAAATCGTAAGGGGTTAGCTGTAACAATTGACTATTTAGGCGAGTTTGTCGATAACGAAAAAGAAGCAAACGAAATGGCCGACCAATCAATTGAAGCAATTAAAGCGATTGGTCGTGAAAAATTAGATTCGCAATTATCATTGAAAATGACATCGATGGGATTAGACATTTCTTATGATGTGGTTATGCGCAATATGCGCCGCATTTTAGATGCAGCCAAAGAAAACAATGTGTTCGTGACGATTGATATGGAAGACTATGCCCGTTGTCAAAAAACGTTAGACATTTTTAAAGAACTAAAGAAAGATTACGACAATGTCGGTACCGTTATTCAGGCGTATTTATACCGTACCGAAAAAGATATTGAGGACTTAAATGCTTATTCACCGAACCTTCGTTTAGTAAAAGGAGCGTATAAAGAATCGCCAGAAGTAGCGTTCCCTGATAAAAAAGACGTTGATGAAAACTTTAAAAAGATCATTAAAATGCATTTATTAAACGGAAACTATACAGCTGTGGCTACCCACGACGATGCGATAATTGAATATACGAAACAACTCGTGAAAGAGTATAACATTCCAAATGACCAATTTGAATTCCAAATGTTATATGGCATTCGTCCGGAGCGTCAATTAGAGCTAGTTAAAGAAGGGTACAAAATGCGCGTGTACGTCCCATATGGGACTGATTGGTACGGATATTTCATGCGTCGTTTAGCGGAGCGTCCAGCTAACGTAGCGTTCGTATTAAAAGGGATTCTTAAGAAGTAACAAATGGGGGACAATCCTTACCGAGGGTTGTCCCTTTTTTATAATTATTTTTTGTATTGATTATTTTGACTGTTTACTTTTCCACCACCGTCGTATTCCGGAGTAGGACCTGCATTTCCTTTAACACTAGCTGCACTGACAGCATGTTTTGTCGGTTGTTTTTTTACCTTCAACGCAATTCACCTCCTATCGCCTAGCATCCCCGAAGTTTCACCTGCATATGATAAAAATAAGATGCGAATTTTCAGTATATTAATATATTTAAATATTGCGTAATTTTAGAAAATATCATATATTATAAGTGACAGGTAAATTTTGAAATTTTTTTCAGAAGAAAATGAATGAGTATTCATTCAAGATAAAGGAGGAAAAGGCATTGACTCGAAGCATCCACAAAGCAGCCGTTCTCGGTTCAGGTGTTATGGGTTCTGGTATTGCTGCGCATTTAGCCAACGTAGGAATCCCAACATTATTGCTCGATATTGTTCCGAAAGAATTAACCGATGAAGAGAAGAAAAAAGGGCTCACGTTAGAACACAAAGAAGTTCGTAATCGTCTGAGTCAAACCGCTCTCCAAAAGTTGTTAAAGCAAAAACCAGCTCCTCTAGCTTCAAAAAAGAACTTGGCCTTTATTGAAGTAGGAAACTTAGAAGACGATCTCGATCGATTAAAAGAGTGTGATTGGATTATTGAAGTAGTAGTCGAACGACTCGATATTAAGAAGCAGTTGTTTGAAAAAGTTGATAAATATCGTAAACAAGGGAGTATCGTAAGTTCTAATACATCCGGAATTTCGATTGAAGCGATGGCAGAAGGGCGCTCTGAAGATTTTCAAAAACATTTTTTAGGAACGCACTTTTTTAATCCTCCTCGTTACTTAAAGCTTCTTGAAATAATTCCAACGAAAAAGACGGATCCTGAAGTGCTCCAATTTATGAAATCATTTGGTGAAGACGTACTTGGTAAAGGAGTCGTTGTTGCTAAAGATACACCGAACTTTATTGCTAACCGAATTGGAACGTACGGGTTACTTGTTACTGTTCAAGAAATGTTGAAAGGAAAGTACGGCGTCGGCGAAATCGATTCCTTGACAGGACCTATCATTGGGCGCCCGAAAAGCGCTACGTTCCGCACCCTAGATGTCGTGGGATTAGATACATTCATTCATGTCGCCAACAACGTGTATGAAAAAGTGACCGGTAACGAAAAAGAAGTATTCGAAGTCCCTGCGTTTATAAAAGCGATGTTACAAAAAGGTTGGCTCGGTAGTAAGACCGGTCAAGGCTTTTATTTAAAAAAAGATAAAGAAATTTTGGAGTTAAATCCGACCACACTTGAGTATCAACCGCGTACGAAATTACAAGCACCTTCATTACAAATGGCTAAACAAGAAAAAAGTTTACCAAAGAAACTAAAAGCGCTCGTGTACGCTGAAGACCGCGCTGGAACACTATTATGGAATATTCTTGCTCCAGTATTAAGCTACTCTGCTCAGCTTCTCGGAGAAATCGCTGATAATATCGTTGCTATTGACCGAGCAATGAAATGGGGATTTGGCTGGGAGCTTGGACCATTTGAAGTATGGGATGCCATTGGTGTGAAACGGTCCGTGGAAAAGATGAAAGAATCAAATATTGAAGTCCCTGCTTGGATTGTAGAAATGCTCGAAAGCGGACATGAAACGTTTTACAAAGAAGAAGAAGGTGTCGTCTCCTATTATCACAACGGGGACTATCGTCAAGTAGAAACAAATCCAAAAGTCATTGACTTAAAGCTATTGAAAAAACAAAAAGGTGTCATTAAGAAAAATAGCGGAGCAAGTTTAATTGATATCGGTGATGGGGTCGCGTTATTGGAATTTCATTCACCGAATAACGCGATAGGCTTAGATATCATCCAAATGATCAACTTTGCTCTCGACGAAGTAGAAAAAAATTACAAAGGTCTCGTCATCGGAAACCAAGGGAAAAACTTCTGTGTTGGTGCCAACTTAGCCCTCATTTTAATGGAAGCCCAAGACGATAACGACTTTGAAATTGACATGGTTGTTCGCCAATTCCAGCAAGCGATGATGCGCGTGAAATATAGTAAACGTCCAGTAGTGGCAGCACCGTTTGGAATGACATTAGGTGGAGGTACCGAAATTTGTTTACCAGCTGCTCGCATTCAAGCGTCATTAGAAACGTATATGGGCTTAGTAGAAGTTGGCGTAGGACTTATTCCAGGTGGTGGAGGTAATAAAGAGCTTTACATTAAGCATTTGGAAAGTATTCCGAACGGAGTCGAATTCGATTTACAAAAAGTGGCGAACAAAGTATTTGAAACGATTGCGATGGCGAAAGTGTCAACATCCGGTGAAGAAGCACGTGAACTTAATTTCCTTGATCTAGCTGATGGTATAAGCGTCAATAACGATCATTTATTATACGATGCAAAACAACTGGTGCTGTCCCTTTACGAAAGCGGATACAAACCGCCGGTGAAAAAGAAAGTTCCGGTTGTTGGAGAAACAGGTTATGCGACATTATTGTTAGCAGCCCAATCCATGTACTATTCAGGTTATATTTCTGAGCACGACTTAAAGATTGCTAAAAAGTTGGCGTATGTTATCGCGGGTGGAAAAGTGCCGTTCGGTACAGAAGTGGATGAAGAGTATTTACTCGATTTAGAGCGCGAAGCATTCTTAAGCTTAGTAAAAGAACCAAAATCCCAACAACGCATGCAATATATGTTAACAAAAGGAAAGCCCCTACGTAATTAACGAAACGGAGAAAGGGTGGAAAGAATGAGAGAAGCGGTCATTGTAGCTGGTGCGAGAACGCCAGTCGGAAAAGCAAAAAAAGGTTCGCTCGCTACGGTACGTCCAGACGACTTAGGTGCACTTGTAGTAAAAGAAACGTTAAAACGTGCTGGTAACTATGAAGGTCCGATTGATGATTTAATTATCGGATGCGCTATGCCAGAAGCGGAGCAAGGTTTAAACTTAGCAAGAAATATCGGCGCATTAGCAGGCTTACCACACACGGTACCGGCTATTACGATCAATCGATATTGCTCGTCTGGATTACAGTCCATTGCTTTTGCTGCTGAAAAAATTATGATTGGTCACGCCGATACAATCATTGCTGGTGGCGCTGAATCGATGAGTTTAGTGCCGATGATGGGACATGTTGTCCGTCCGAATGCGAAGCTAGCTGAAACAGCTCCTGAATATTATATGAGCATGGGGCATACGGCGGAAGAAGTGGCGAAAAAGTATGGTATTACGCGGGAAGAACAAGACGCCTTTGCTGTACGGAGTCATCAAAAAGCAGCCAAAGCGATTAAAGAAGGGAAGTTTCAAGACGAAATCGTTCCAGTGGATGTAACGGTACACCAAGTGGACGAAAATAACAGACTTGTCGAAAAAACGTTCCAATTTACAGAAGACGAAGGAGTACGACCAGATACGAACGTCGAGGTGCTATCGAAGTTACGACCAGCCTTTGCTGCAAATGGTACCGTAACGGCAGGAAACGCATCGCAAACGAGCGACGGAGCAGCAGCAGTACTGGTTATGGATCGAGAAAAAGCAGAGTCACTTGGCTTAAAACCAATAGCTAAATTCCGTTCTTTCGCGGTTGCAGGTGTACGACCTGAAATTATGGGAATCGGTCCGGTTGAAGCGGTACCGAAAGCACTCAAGTTAGCAGGGCTCGAGTTATCTGATATCGACTTATTTGAATTAAATGAAGCATTTGCATCCCAATCCATTCAAGTCATCCGAGAACTAGGTTTAGATGAAGAAAAAGTGAATGTGAATGGTGGAGCGATTGCCTTAGGACATCCACTTGGTTGTACAGGAACAAAATTAACGCTCACGCTCCTTCACGAAATGAAGCGGAGAAATGCCCAATTTGGTGTTGTCACGATGTGTATCGGTGGCGGAATGGGTGCTGCTGGCGTATTTGAATTACTTTAATACGAAAATCAAAGGGAGGATTTTATAATGACAAACAAAACGGATGCTTTAATTAAAGGTGGTAGCTTCTTAATTGATGATGTGTCTTATGAGCAATTGTTCGTTCCAGAAGAGTATACGGATGAACAAAAAATGATTGCGAAAACGACAGAAGAATTTGTTGTGAACGAAGTGATTCCACAGCTTGAACATCTTGAAAACCATGAGTTCGATCGTTCGGTAAAACTATTAAAACAAGCAGGGGAAATAGGTTTACTAGGTGCGGACGTTCCTGAAGAATATGGGGGGCTTGGTTTAGATAAAATTAGCTCTGCACTTATCGCGGAAAAAATGTCTCGTGCCGGCGGATTCTCCATTTCCCATGGAGCACATGTCGGAATTGGTTCATTACCAATCGTATTATTCGGTACGGAAGAACAAAAGAAAAAATATTTACCGGCTCTTGCGACTGGTGAAAAAATTGCCGCTTATGCGTTAACAGAACCAGGTTCCGGTTCTGATGCATTAGGTGCGAAAACAACGGCCAAATTAAATGAAGCCGGTACACATTACATTTTAAACGGTGAAAAACAGTGGATTACGAACGCTGGTTTTGCTGATGTATTTGTTGTTTACGCAAAAATTGATGGTGAACATTTCTCCGCATTTATTGTCGAAAGAGACTTCCCAGGCGTATCCACTGGTGCCGAAGAAAAGAAAATGGGTATTAAAAGTTCATCCACACGTACACTCATTTTAGAAGATGCGGAAGTACCTGTAGAAAACCTTTTAGGAGAAGTTGGAAAAGGTCACGTCATTGCCTTTAATATCTTAAATATTGGTCGTTATAAACTAGGTGTCGGCGCGGTTGGTGCATCCAAACGTGCTCTTGAAATTACATTGCAATATGCGAACCAACGTCAACAGTTTAAAACTCCAATCTCCCAATTTAACTTAACGAAAGAAAAATTCGGTACAATGGGCGCGAAACTGTATGCTGCTGAAAGCTCTGTGTATCGAACAGTCGGTTTATTTGAAGACCGAATGAGCAAGCTTTCCGAGGAAGAAGTAAATGATGGTAAAGAAGTAGCCAAATCAATTGCAGAATATGCGATTGAATGCTCTTTAAATAAAGTATTTGCGACAGAAGTATTAGATTACATTGTTGATGAAGGTGTACAAATTCACGGTGGCTACGGTTTCATGCAAGAATATGAGATTGAAAGAATGTACCGTGATTCCCGCATTAACCGCATTTTCGAAGGTACAAACGAAATCAACCGCCTGTTAGTTCCAGGTATGTATTTACGAAAAGCGATGAAAGGGGAGCTCCCACTTTTACAGAAAGCACAAACGCTGCAAGAAGAATTAATGATGATGATGCCAGAAGAACCAGGTAACGAACCGTTAGCCCAAGAAAAATATTTAGTACGTAATGCGAAAAAAATTGCGTTAATGATTGCTGGTTTAGCGGCACAAAAATACGGAAAAGCATTAGAAAACGAACAAGAGGTACTTGTTAATATTTCGGATATTGTTTCTAACGTTTATGCGATGGAGTCTACGGTTCTCCGTACAGAAAAAGCAATCCAACAAGTAGGTCTGGAAAAAGCGAAACAAAAAGTATTGTATACGGAGATTTTCTGTCAAGAAGCGTTCAACGAAATTGAACAACACGCCAAAGAAACATTAGTAGCTGTCGAACACGGTGATACGTTACGTATGATGTTTACCGTCCTTCGTAAATTAACTCGTCATACACCAATTAATGTCATTACGAAAAAGCGTGAAGCAGCTGAAGCATTAATCGAAGCGGAAAAATATATTGTGTAAAAATTTGAGAAACTGACCTTGAATCATTGGTCAGTTTCTTCTTGCTGTCTGACGAGTAGAAGGATTTACCGTTTATCCATTGTTCAGCTTTTAGGAGAAAGGGTATAATGAGATGTAATGAATCAATGGAAAGGAGCCAATTATGGGGCAAAAAGCGATAGAAACGTTTCGTCGTTGTATCCCCCTCTTTCAAGCGCTAAGTGATCCTTATCGTCAAGATATTATTTTGCTTTTAGCGGAAAAAGAGCCGTTAACGGTCAATGAAATTACGGAGCACTTAACGTTATCCCGTCCGGCAGTTTCGCATCATTTAAAAATTTTGCGAGACCAACATTTAGTTCAAATTGAACAAAAGGGGACGCAACGCTTTTATTCCCTTGCATTGGACGATGCGATTCAACTATTAAAAGAACTGGTTCATACGGTAGAAAAGCAGTGCGAGTAACGTTAACATCGATAGAAAGGAGACCTACTGATGGCGATTACATTTTATTGGTACCCGAAATGTGGGACATGCCGCAAAGCAAAAAAATGGTTGGACGAGCATGGTATTTCCTATGAAGAAGTACATCTTGTCGAATCTCCACCGACAAAAGAAGAATTAAAAGAACTTTACGAAAAAAGCGGACTAGAGTTAAAGAAATTTTTTAATACGAGCGGTCAAAAATATCGAGAGCTAGGCTTAAAAGATAAAGTAAAAACAGCTTCTGAAGAAGAATTGCTAGACATTTTAGCTTCAGATGGCATGTTAGTTAAGCGTCCTATTGTCACTGACGGAGAAAAAGTAACGGTAGGATTTAATGAAGAGACGTTTGAAAACACATGGTTGTAATGTTAAAAATTAAATTACGATTTTGAATTTGTTGACGTCGAAATGATTTCGTCACTTGCTTTTCCACATGACCTTATGTCATGATAGACTTGCATACATTTGCTGATGGAGGGATAGGAAATGGCAACACCAAAAGAATTACGTTATTCAGAAGAACACGAATGGGTAAAAGTAGAAGGAGACAAAGTGAAAATTGGGATTACTGATTTTGCCCAATCTGAATTAGGAGACATTGTGTTTGTTGAATTACCAGAAGTAGGCGATGAAGTAACAGCAAATGAACCGTTTGGTAGCGTGGAATCTGTTAAAACAGTTTCTGAACTTTACGCACCAATGAGCGGAAAAGTTGTCGCTGTCAACGATGAATTAAACGACAATCCAGAATATGTAAATGAATCTCCATACGAAAAAGCATGGATGATCGTGATTGAACCATCTGATATGAGTGAGCTTGAACAATTAATGACAGCTGAACAATATGAAGAAATGATTAAACAAGACTAATAAGTGAATGAAACACCCTGTTGATCAAACAGGGTGTTTTTTTGTGCGTAAAGGGCATGATAAAAATAAATCGAAACATAAGGGGGATGGTTATGCTAAAGAAACGAACCCGTGATGTAACGAATGATGTAGTCGGAAAATTAAACGGTAATGTCATCGAATTATATTTAGAAAACGAACAAATTGGTACGGTACAACTATCTTCACAAGTAGATTTACAGTTGGAACCAAATTATTTTTCAGATCATCAAAAAATATTTCAGCAATATACCTCTACAGAAGGAGAAACAAAACGTTATACCGACTGTGATGAAGGAGGATGGTGTTAACATATCGGGGAATCCCGATATTTTTTTTGTAAGGGAACGGTACCTTAAACGAAGTAAGTATACATAAATCATTACGAAATGAGCTACATATGGTAACATAATAGTAATTTATTGTTATAAGGTGTGATGGTGGATGGATGATGTAAACAAAAAAGTAATTATTGTCGAAGGGACATCAGATAAACGAAAAATTGAAGCAATCATTAATGAGCCGGTTGAAATTATATGTACAAATGGTACGATAAGCATTAGTAAAATGGATGAATTAGTCGATCAGTTGTATGATAAAGAAGTTTTTATTCTCGTCGATGCAGACGATGCAGGAGAAAAGCTCCGTAAATTATTTAAGCGAGAATTTCCAGAAGCTGAACATATTTATATCGACCGTATGTACCGTGAAGTTGCCGCTGCACCTTCACGTCATTTAGCAACTGTTTTACTAAGCGCCAATATAGATGTTAATATGATTTATTTAGAACAATATAAAAGTGAAGGATGAGAAAGTTACGACATGAAAGAAATCAATCGCGAAGAATTACCTTCATGTTTGAAAGACCCGAACAAAAAAGCTCTTTATTTATATACGCCTCTTTGTGGGACATGTCAACTAGCAAGCAAAATGTTAGATGTGGTAGAACATGTAGTATCTAACGTTTCATTTTATAAACTGGATTTAAATTACGCACCAGATTTTGCGGAAGCATATTCAATCGAAAGTGTTCCTTGTTTACTCATCATGAACGGAGAAACCGTTCTTGAAAAAATTTATGCTTTTCACTCGGTTGCATATTTGTATGATGTTTTTCAAAAACAAGCAATGATGTAAAGCAATTTCTCTACTAGGAGAAGTTGCTTTTTTTTGAGCGATTTTAGGGAGCATGTTCCGACATATTTCTCAGGAAATGGAGATATACGTTGCTGAAACAATCGGATTATAAGAGAAAATGACGGAACTTTTTTGCAGGATATATTTTCTTCTTATGGAAGTTTTCTGTTAAGAAAACGGACAGGGGATGAGGGTGTGGAACAATGGATTCAGTACATGATTGAACAAGCACTGACATATGAACATATCCGCAAGCTATTAGAGAATAAAAAATGGCGTATTTGTTTAAGTGAAAAAGAAAAAAGATGGAACCTTATGTTTCAACATGGTAACATTCGTTGGATAAAGGACGAAGGTGACCATTGCGATCTCCTTATTGAAGGGACAACGTCTGCTCTGTTGAAACTTGTACGGGGTGAAGAAATGCTTCAACAACTAATGAAAAAAAGGGAGATTCAAGTAAAAGGTTCGTACCGTGCGCTACTGTTTTTTGAATCATTTGCATGGCTTTTCGAAGTGAATACACAACAAATTTAGCACTAAAATTAATAAAATAAAAAATTTTTTGTTGACATCAGCTGTTACGAATTGTAAAATCGAATTCGTAATCAATTAGATGATATAACGCGTAGACGTTTTAATTGAATAAAGGAATGCGATTCTTCGCTCTTATCAAGAGAGGTGGAGGGATGTGCCCGATGAAACCCGGCAACCGTCAATCGATATTCACTCGATTGAAATGGTGCCAATTCACACAAGGCAACTTGTTTGCTTTGAGAGATGAGAGAAAGAATTGAGCTAGCACCTATGTACTAGTTTAAGTCTTTCTGCTCATCTAGCAGGAAGACTTTTTTGTTTCTATTGGTATGTTGGGAGCGGAGACAAAGATTGTCCCGCTTACGTTTTCATTTTAATTCTGATTAAATTGATAAGAATAATAGAATTTTAAAGAGGGTGACCTTCGATGATTACGATAGACAACGTCACGAAAACCTTTCCTGCTAAGACGGGTGATGTAACAGCACTGAAAGATGTGAGTTTAACTATTCAAGAAGGAGAAATATTCGGCATTATCGGGTACAGCGGAGCCGGTAAAAGTACATTGATTCGTCTACTTAATGGATTAGAAGTTCCGACCTCAGGAAAAGTGATTGTAGATGGACAAGAAATCTCCAAAATAAAAGGAGCAATTCTACGAAAGACAAGGCAACAGATTGGCATGGTATTTCAGCATTTTAATTTACTGTGGTCACGAACGGTAAAAGAAAACATCGCCTTCCCTTTAGAAATTGCAAAAATTCCGAAGCAAAAACGTGAAAAGCGCGTTCAAGAACTAATTCAATTAGTCGGTTTGGAAGGAAAAGAAGAGGCGTACCCTTCTCAATTAAGCGGTGGTCAAAAGCAGCGAGTTGGTATCGCCAGAGCATTAGCCAATAATCCAAAAGTTCTTTTATGTGATGAAGCGACGTCTGCCTTAGATCCAAAAACAACAGATTCAATTTTAGAATTGTTGAAATCCATTAATCAAAAATTTGGAATTACGATTGTGTTAATTACCCATGAGATGCATGTCATCCGAAAAATTTGTCATCGCGTAGCTGTCATGGAATACGGTTCGGTCGTTGAAGTCGGCTCTGTTCAAGAGGTGTTTAAACACCCGAAAGCAGAAGTCACAAAACGTTTTATCCAGCAAGAAGAAGCTGTGTTTGGGTCAGACAAACATCTCGACTTGTTCTTACCATTACGTGACAAAGAAGTATTAGTCAAGTTCAAGTTTGTTGGCGATTCGGTACAACAACCGATTATTTCCCAACTGGTGAGGCAATTTGCAATCGATGTGAACATCGTCCAAGGAAACGTGTCTCGTACGCAAGAGGGGTCACACGGCTGGCTCATTGTGTCGATGTATGGTGAAAAAGAAGACATTGATTTCGCTCTGGCATTTGTCAAAAAAGAAGGGGTGATTGTGGAGGTGCTAGCAAATGGTAGAGAAATGGCTTCCTAATGTGAATTGGGAAAAAATGTGGGAAGCAACGTACGAAACCATCTATATGACATCGATTTCTGTTCTCATTACGTTTATGTTAGGAATTGTGCTTGGTCTATTATTGTTCCTAACATCGAAAGGGAATATGTGGGAAAACAAAGTCGTTCATTGGCTTGTAAGTGCGTTTGTAAATATTTTCCGTTCCATCCCATTCATCATTTTAATTGTGCTTTTGGTTCCTTTTACCAAGTGGTTAATGGGTACCATTATTGGTGAAAAAGCAGCGCTTCCTGCGTTAATTATTGGTGCCGCACCCTTTTACGCGCGAATGGTGGAAATTGGCCTTCGGGAAATTGACAAAGGGGTCATCGAAGCGGCCAAAGCGATGGGAGCGTCCAATACAACCATTATCTTTAAAGTGTTAATACCTGAATCGGCGCCAGCGATTGTTTCTGGTATTACTGTAACCGCGATTGCTCTTGTTGGTTTTACAGCGATGGCTGGCGTCATTGGAGCAGGGGGTCTAGGAAACTTAGCTTATTTAGATGGGTTTCAACGAAGCCGTGATGATGTGACTTTAGTTGCTACGATTATTATTTTACTGATCGTATTTGTCCTCCAATTTATTGGAGATCACCTAACAACAAAAATTGATAAAAGATAAGGGAGATGAGAAAGATGAAAAAAATTCTATTTTGGTTTAGTGCGATTCTAATTATTGGGGTGTTAGCAGCATGTGGTTCATCTGAAGAAAGTGCTGCTACTAACGAAACAAACGATACAAAAAAATTAGTGGTTGGTGCCTCTAACATCCCACACGCTGTGATTTTAGAAAAAGCAAAACCGATTTTAGAAGAAAAAGGAATCGAATTAGAAATTGTAACGTATCAAGATTATATCATGCCGAATAAAGCACTTGATGAAAAATCATTGGATGCAAACTACTTCCAACACGTACCTTACTTAGAGTCTCAAATTGCTGATCATGGATATGATTTCGTGAACGCAGGCGGAATTCATATTGAACCAATTGGTTTATACTCCCAAAAATACAAAAGCTTAGACGAGCTTCCAGATGGAGCAACAATCATTATGAGTAACTCTGTTGCCGACCACGGCCGTATTTTATCAGTACTTGAAAAAGAAGGGCTTATCAAATTAAAAGAAGGGGTAGACAAACTGAAAGCTACGACGGATGATATTGCCGAAAATCCAAAGAACTTACAGTTTGAATACGATTATGAAGCTTCGTTCTTACCGCAAGTGTATAACAATGGTGAAGGTGATGTTGTTGTCATTAACTCTAACTATGCAATCGACGCAGGTTTAAATCCACTTGAAGACTCCATTGCGATTGAAAGCAGTGATTCACCATATGCGAACATCATTGCTGTTCGCAGTGGAGATGAAAATCGTGAGGAAATCCAAACATTAGTGGAAGTGTTACGTTCTAAAGAAATTCAAGACTTTATTTTAGAAGAATGGAATGGAGCAGTCGTTCCAGTGTCAGGTGAATAATAGCGTGTTCCCCCTTTTTATATAAACCTAAATCCGAGGTGTACGCCTCGGATTTTTTTGTCTCGCACTTTTTAGCATAGTTTCCAACTTTTTAACTCATACTACGGGTGAAATGAAGTGAAAGATAGGAGTGGAAGGAATATGCAATATGAACCACGAAATTCAACCGAAGCAGCTCTTCATCATTACAAAGCAGGATTAGGGACATTTACGCAAAAAATGCCGGAGCTTGCTAATCATTATCATGCCTTTACTCAGGAATGTTTTAAAGAAGGGGCACTTTCTCAAAAGGAAAAGCAGTTAATTGCTCTTGGGATTAGTCTTAATTCACAAGATGAATATTGCATTATTTATCATTTGAAAGGTTGTTTAGACCAGGGGTGTTCAGAAGAAGAAATTTTAGAAACAATCGGTGTCACGGCCGCATTTGGTGGAGGTGCTGCAATGAGTCAAGCAGTTACTCTTGTCCAAGAGGCCATGGAAGAACTAAATCAATTAAAGCAATAAGAATAAAGGAGCATCTATGAGAGATATGCTAAAAAAATGAGAATCATCCACCTAAATCAAATTGACGCGATTCAATCCTTTCTACATACATCAGAAGTGACTTTACTCCGTTTGTCGGTTTATTTCTTTACTGGTAAAATATTACTTGTATTGATAAATAATGAAAGGATTGATTCCCTATTCAACTTTTAAAATTGGACTATACGTCTGATATGGAAAAATCGCTTTATCAAGCCCATGGGATTGGTTATGAGGTATATCGTCGAAAGCATGATGTTCGGATGATGATAGAACGACGTAGGGAAGCCGATTACGTGAATAGTCAACGAATGATTGCTGATTTAGGTAGACGGTTGATTTATACAACATATTTATAGGTAGAAAAACGGAAACCAGTGTGTTTACAACCACTGGTTTTCTCATTTATCAAAATATACATGTTTCCAGAAAAATAAGGAAACGATAAGGAAGTACAAGATAGATGGGGAAATCATGGAATCTTTAGTTTCTCACCTTTACAAGTTGCTTATAGTTTTCATTTGTTATAAGATTGTAATGAGAATAAAATGAGAATAACAATAAAAAATATTCTTTCAATAATTAAGGTGAAGACGGAGGTATAATCATGGCTGGTTCAACATTAACTATTAAAGATCTTCATGTGTCGGTTGAAGGAAAAGAAATTTTAAAAGGGGTTAACTTAGAAATAAAAGGTGGCGAAATTCATGCCATCATGGGTCCTAACGGTACAGGTAAATCTACGCTTTCTTCTGCGATCATGGGTCATCCGAAGTACGAAGTAACAAAAGGAAGCGTTACGCTTGATGGAAAAAACTTGCTTGAAATGGAAGTAGATGAACGTGCACGTGCTGGACTATTTTTAGCAATGCAATACCCAAGTGAGATTAGCGGGGTAACAAATGCAGACTTCTTACGTTCTGCCATCAATAGCCGTCGTGAAGAAGGCGATGAAATTTCCTTAATGAAATTTATCCGTAAAATGGACGAAAAAATGGAATTCCTTGAAATGGATCCAGATATGGCACAACGTTATTTAAACGAAGGTTTCTCTGGTGGTGAGAAAAAACGTAACGAAATTCTTCAATTAATGATGTTAGAGCCGAAAATCGCAATTCTTGACGAAATTGACTCTGGTCTTGATATTGACGCGTTAAAAGTTGTATCTAAAGGTATTAACGCGATGCGTAGCAAAGATTTCGGCTGCTTAATTATTACGCACTATCAACGTTTACTCAACTATATCACTCCTGACTATGTACATGTGATGATGCAAGGACGAATTGTGAAATCTGGTGGACCAGAACTTGCACAACGTCTTGAGGCTGAAGGGTACGACTGGATTAAGAAAGAACTTGGTATTGAAGACGAAATTGTTGGTCAAGAAGCGTAAGCGTTAGGAGGATTAAAATGACAGTAGAAATAAAACTACCAGTAGATCAGGAGTACGTTCGTACCTTCTCCAATGAAAATGGAGAACCAGGTTGGTTAGCTGAACTTCGCGTTCAAGCACTTGAAAAAGCAAGTGAATTACCGCTTCCGAAACCAGATAAAACGAAAATAGATAAATGGAATTTTACACAATTTGAGTCCCATACTGTTTCATCTGAACCATTTAAATGTGTAGAGGAATTACCAAAGGAAGTTCAAGCTCTTATTGATGTAGATAATGAAAAGAAAAACTTATACGTACAACGCAATAACACGCCATCATTTGTTGTGTTATCAGATGATTTAAAAGAAAAGGGTGTCATTTTTACAGATATTTTTACAGCGGCAAAAGAGCATAGTGACCTGTTGCAAAAATATTTCATGAAAGATGCGGTAAAGGTCGATGAGCATAAATTAACTGCTCTTCATGCGGCGCTAATGAACGGTGGCGTATTCTTATACGTACCAAAAAACGTAGTCATTGAAGAGCCAATTCAAGCGGTATATGTAGTAGATGACGCAAAAAGTTCTTTATTTAACCACGTGTTAGTTGTCGCTGATGATCATAGTTCGATTACTTATGTTGAAAACTATATTTCTACTACTTCTGCGGAAAACAAAATTGTTAACATCGTGACAGAAGTTGTAGCGAATACAAACGCGCGCGTAGCGTATGGTGCCGTAGATAATTTAGCAGCAGGTACCACCACTTATGTGAACCGTCGTGGTATTGCTGGCCGTGACGCGAGAATCGAATGGGCATTAGGTTTAATGAACGACGGTAATACCATTTCTGAAAACGTAACAAACTTAATGGGCGATGGCTCTTATGGGGATACAAAAACGGTTGTCGTAGGACGTGGTAAACAAACTCAAAACTTTACAACAAAAGTTGTTCATTTTGGAAAACATACGGAAGGTTACATTTTAAAACACGGCGTCATGAAAGACGAAGCAACATCCATCTTCAATGGAATCGGAAAAATTGAGCATGGTGCATCTAAATCAAACGCTGAACAAGAATCTCGCGTCCTTATGTTAAGTGACAAAGCACGTGGAGATGCGAACCCAATTCTTTTAATAGATGAAGATGATGTAACAGCAGGACACGCAGCATCCGTTGGTCGTGTGGATCCAATTCAACTTTATTATTTAATGAGCCGGGGAATTCCACGTGTGGAAGCAGAACGACTGATTATTCACGGCTTCTTAGCACCGGTCGTGAACGAATTACCAATTGAAGGTGTGAAAAAGCAATTAATTGAAGTTATCGAAAGGAAAGTTCGATAATGGATGTAAAAGCAATTCGTGAATTGTTCCCAATTTTGAATCAAGAAGTCAACGGACATCCCCTAGTGTATTTAGATAGTGCAGCGACTTCCCAAAAGCCGCTGCCTGTTATTGAAGCATTGGATGAATATTATCGCCAATACAATTCCAACGTTCATCGGGGGGTTCATACCCTCGGAACAAAGGCGACAGACGGGTATGAAGGAGCTCGGGAAAAAGTTCGGAAATTCATTAATGCTTCTTCAACGGAAGAAATTATTTTTACTAGGGGAACAACCACTTCCATTAATACGGTTGCCGTTAGCTATGGACGGGCGAATGTTCATGAAGGGGATGAAATTGTTATCACTTATATGGAGCACCATAGCAATATCATCCCATGGCAACAACTAGCGAAACAAACAGGCGCAACCTTAAAATATATTCCTTTACAAGAAGATGGAACGATATCGCTTGATGACGTCAGAAATACGGTTACGCCGAAGACGAAAATCGTTTCCATGATGCATGTGTCCAACGTTCTTGGCACGATCAATCCGATTAAAGAAGTGACTAAAATTGCCCATGAAAACGGAGCCATCATGGTTGTCGATGGTGCACAAAGTACACCTCATATGAAAGTGGACGTTCAAGATTTGGATTGCGATTTTTACACATTTTCTGGACATAAAATGTGTGCACCGACTGGAATTGGCATATTATATGGTAAAAAGCATTTGCTTGAACAAATGGAACCGGTTGAATTTGGCGGAGAAATGATTGATTTTGTTGGATTGTACGAATCAACGTGGAAAGAGCTCCCTTGGAAGTTTGAAGGGGGAACACCAATCATTGCTGGTGCGATTGGCTTAGGAGCAGCCATCGACTTTTTAGAAGAAATCGGTCTAGAAGCGATTAAAGAACATGAGCATCGCTTAGCGGCCTACGCGTTAGAAAAAATGTCGACGATTGATGGGATTACTATTTATGGTCCTAAAGAAGCGGATAAACGTGCAGGATTAGTAACATTTAACATTGCAGATGTGCACCCTCACGATGTAGCGACAGTCCTCGATACCGAAGGAATTGCCGTTCGAGCAGGCCATCATTGCGCACAGCCGTTAATGAAATGGCTGAACGTTTCTGCTACTGCACGGGCAAGTTTTTACTTGTATAATTCAGAAGAAGATATCGATAAACTAGTGGAAGCACTTATCAAAACAAAGGAGTATTTTAGCGATGTCTTTTAACAATCTAGACACACTTTATCGTCAAGTCATTATGGATCACTATAAAAATCCTCGAAATAAAGGCAAATTAGAAGAAGGTAGCGTTACTGTGGATATGAACAACCCTACGTGTGGGGATCGTATCCATTTAACAATGAAGGTTGAAAATGGAAAAGTCGTAGATGCGAAATTTGAGGGAGAAGGATGCTCCATATCCATGGCATCTGCATCTATGATGACGCAAGCCATTAAAGGAAAAGACTTAGACACGGCCTTACGTCTTTCTAGCATCTTCTCTGATATGATGCAAGGAAAGGACTATGATGATGACATTGACTTAGGCGATATTGAAGCGTTGCAAGGAGTTTCGAAGTTCCCGGCTCGTATTAAATGCGCCACTCTTGCTTGGAAAGCAATGGAGAAAGGGTTACGTAACGAACAATAACGAGTCAGCTGTTTTTTCGTTTAACACACAACAAGATTGGAGGAATAAAAATGGCAAAGAAAATGCCGGAAATCGGGGATTATAAGTACGGTTTCAGAGATAAAGACGTGTCCGTTTTCCGTTCCAAACGAGGTTTAACTCGTGAAATCGTCGAAGAAATTTCCCGAATGAAAGATGAGCCACAGTGGATGCTCGACTTCCGCTTAAAGTCACTAGAACACTTCTACAATATGCCAATGCCACAATGGGGCGGCGACTTATCCGCTCTTGATTTTGATGAAATTACGTACTATGTTAAGCCATCTGAGCGTTCTGGACGTTCTTGGGATGAAGTACCAGAAGAAATTAAGCGTACATTCGATAAATTAGGGATCCCTGAAGCGGAACAAAAATACTTGGCAGGGGTATCTGCGCAATACGAATCTGAAGTTGTGTACCACAACATGAAAGAGGATTTAGAGAAATTAGGTATCATCTTTAAAGATACGGATTCAGCGCTAAAAGAAAACGAAGATCTTTTCCGTCAGCACTGGGCAAAAGTAGTCCCTCCAACAGATAATAAATTTGCAGCATTAAATTCTGCGGTTTGGTCTGGTGGTTCTTTTATTTACGTTCCACCTGGAGTAAAAGTGGATACGCCGCTACAAGCATATTTCCGTATCAACTCTGAAAATATGGGTCAGTTCGAGCGTACGTTAATTATCGTTGACGAGGGAGCGCACGTTCATTACGTAGAAGGATGTACAGCACCAGTTTATACAACGAACTCACTCCACAGTGCGGTCGTTGAAATTATCGTGAAGAAAGGTGCATACTGCCGTTATACAACCATCCAAAACTGGGCAAATAACGTATATAACCTTGTTACTAAACGTGCCGTTTGTGAAGAAAACGCAACGATGGAATGGATTGACGGAAATATCGGTTCTAAACTGACAATGAAATATCCGGCTGTCATCTTAAAAGGTGAAGGTGCGCGTGGTATGACTTTATCCATTGCTCTTGCTGGTAAAGGGCAACACCAAGATGCCGGAGCTAAAATGATTCACTTAGCACCAAATACGTCTTCTACCATCGTTTCTAAGTCAATCTCTAAACAAGGTGGTAAAGTAACGTACCGTGGTATTGTTCACTTTGGCCGTAAAGCAGACGGTGCTCGCTCAAACATTGAGTGTGACACGCTTATTTTAGATAACAAATCAACATCCGATACCATTCCATATAACGAAATTTTAAATGACAATATTTCGCTTGAGCACGAAGCGAAAGTATCAAAAGTATCGGAAGAACAATTATTCTATCTCATGAGCCGCGGTATATCCGAAGAAGAAGCTACTGAAATGATTGTGATGGGCTTTATCGAGCCATTTACAAAAGAGCTTCCAATGGAATACGCGGTAGAAATGAACCGTCTAATCAAATTCGAAATGGAAGGTTCTATCGGTTAATGACACACCTCGCTCCACTTGGGGGCGAGGATTTTTTCTGTCATTTTTTCACTTTTGTAAAAGTTGATGCACCTACCTATGCTGAACTATGGAATATGATAGAATGAGGTCAACAAGGTGGTGAGACGGTGATTTATATCGGATTAACGGGATGGGGCGATCATGATTCATTGTATGAAGGGAACGTATCCAACCGGGATAAATTACAAGTATATGCTTCCTATTTTCCAACGGTAGAGGTGGATAGCTCTTTTTATGCTATCCAACCAGAACGTAATTACGAAAAATGGATTGAGGAAACTCCAGCAAGTTTCCAATTTATCGTAAAAGCCTATCAAGGAATGACGGGGCATTTACGTGGAGACATCCCGTTTTCTTCTAAAAAAGAAATGTTCGAGTCCTTTTGCCAATCACTCCGTCCGTTTTCAAAAACCAGCAAATTAGCGATGGTGCTATTTCAGTTTCCGCCATGGTTTCAATGCACGAAAGAAAATGTCGATTACTTACGTTATTGTCGAGAAGCAATGGGGGACCTCCCAGTCGCACTAGAATTTCGGAATCGAACGTGGTTTTCTGAAAAATATCGAGAAAAAACACTGGCTTTTATGAAAAAAGAAAAGTGGATCCATAGTATCTGTGATGAACCACAAGTAGGGGAAGGGTCAGTACCAACTGTTTTAGAACCAACGGATTCAGAAAAAACGTTAATACGCATGCATGGTAGAAATGTTAATGGATGGCGAAAACCAAAGGAAGGGAAAAACTGGCGGGATGTGCGCTATTTATACCGCTATAATCGCCAAGAGCTGCTGGAATGGAAACATTATATACGAAGTCTTCAAAAACGGACTGCCACTATTTACATGTTATTTAACAATAATTCTGGTGGTGATGCTGCAGACAATGCCAAGGAAATGATTGAACTATTAGGTATTGAATATGATGATTTAGCCCCACGGCAACTAGAGTTATTTTGAGGAGAGTGATTTTAAACAAATGGAAGCTATTGTTTTAATCGTGTGTGGATTACTAGCAGGAGCATTAGGGGCTCTAGTCGGCCTTGGAGGGGGAATCATTATCGTTCCAGCCTTAATTTATTTAGGTTCCTATACGCCTTTATTAAAACCAATCTCTCCACAGGTAGCTGTGGGGACGTCCTTACTCATCATGATTTTTACAGGATTGTCTTCTACGTTAAGTTATATGAAGCATAAGACAGTTGATTACAAGAGCGGATGGATTTTCTTTCTAGGAAGCGGACCAGGGGCGATCGTGGGCGCTTGGGTGAACCAAACGTTAAAGATGAGCACGTTCAATGTGTATTTCGGAAGTTTTATGATTTTTGTCGCTCTTTTACTTATGTTTAAAAATCGTTTAAAACCGGTCCAAGGTCTGTTTAATCAAACCATTAAGCGAACATTTATGGATGGAGAAGGGCATACATACGAATATGGATACCATCCTTTGATGGGAATCTTGATTTCGTTTATTGTGGGATTTTGTTCTGGTATTTTTGGAATTGGTGGAGGTTCTCTCATGGTACCAGCGATGATGCTTATTTTTCTGTTTCCTCCACATGTGGCGATTGCAACTTCGATGTTTATGATTTTTCTTTCTGCATTAGTTAGTTCGACGATGCATATTTGGTTAGGAAACGTCAACTGGACTTATGCTCTTTTTCTTATTCCGGGAGCGTGGATTGGCGCTAAAGCTGGGGCTTGGATGAATACGAAATTAAAATCAGATACACTGGTAAGTATTTTACGGATTATTTTAATTCTTATCGGCCTGCGCCTCATCTATCAAGGAATTGTCGGTTAGCTTTAGAAGACAGCAAACAAGTATTCATCATATATTACAATAAGCGATAGGTTAAGTGAAAAATGAATGCGCTGAGGTGTTAGGGATGATGGAGACCATCCATATTTATCATACGAACGATATACATAGTCATTTTGAGCATTGGGTGCGGATTACACCGTTTTTAAAAGAACGACAAGCGCTACATCAAAAAATGGGACAGTCTGTGTTTGTTTTTGATATTGGTGACCATGTCGATCGCTGGCACCCTTACACAGAAGGAACGTTAGGAAAAGGAAATGTTGAGCTCCTAAATGATGTTGGTTACACAGCCGTGACCATTGGGAATAATGAGGGCATTACCTTTGGATATGAAGATCTAGATTCATTATACGATAACGCCCAGTTCGATGTAGTTGTCGCCAATGTTTACCAACCGGATCATAAGCGACCTGAATGGGCAAAACCATATTGTTTGTATCAAACGAAACATGGTCTTACATTAGGAGTAATTGGGGTAACCGCATATTTTAAACGGTTTTATGAGCTACTTGGTTGGAAAATGACCGATCCAATTGAGGAAGTAAAGCGCATTGTTGCCCGAATTCGGGAACATGCCGATATCATTGTGTTACTATCCCACCTCGGAATTTACGATGATGAACGAATGGCACGGGAAATTGAAGGAATCGATGTGATTTTAGGTGGACATACCCATCATATTTTGCACGAAGGAAAGGTCATCAACAATGTGCTACTAGCTGCTGGGGGAAAGCACGGTCAATATGTTGGACATGTGCAATTAACCATTGATACAAATAAAGTGATTCATGAGAAAAAAGCGCAATTGTACGAAACTCAACAATTACCTCCTCGAGACTACGAAGATGAGCAGATTGACAGTTTGTTTGAAAAAGGTAAAACGTTATTGTACCAACCGATCGCACATGTAAAAGAGGAATTAGCTGTCCATTGGTTTCAACCTTCTACTTTTCCACAACTGTTATGTGATGCCATTTTAGAATGGTGCCAAGGGGACTGTGCCTTTATTAATGCAGGACTTGTTTTACATTCTCTCCCTAAAGGAAAAGTAACCAAGTTTCATATCCATCAAGCACTGCCCCATCCGATCAATCCTTGTGTTGTAGAATTGACCGGAGCTGAATTGAAAGAAGTGTTTCGTCAAAGTTTTGATCAATCATTAGCCCATTTACCGATTAAGGGATTTGGTTTTCGTGGACAAGTGATGGGAGCGTTTGTGTACAGTGGAATCGACTTTGATGAAAATAGGCAAACCTTTTCTATCCGAGGGAAACCTCTTGAAGCCAGACGAGTATACCAACTAGCAACAATTGATATGTTTACGTTTGGTCCATTTTTTCCAGAAATTCATCGAGCACAGAAAAAAACATACTTTCTACCAGAATTTTTACGGGACATTATCGTTTGGAAGTTGTCAAAATAACTTGTAGCACCTTTTCACATCTTTTCATACACATGTAGTATGAAAGGAGCGGAGGATTGATGGTATCCCTTGAACCAATAGTAATCGACGGACATACGTTTCTAGCGATAAACGTTCAGTTACCAAAAACGAATTTAGTGATGGTAACGAATGATAAAGGGTATATTATGTGTGGCGCTTTAGATGTGGCGTTACTCAACGAACGGTTAAAAGATCGAAGAATTATTGCAGGTCGTGCGGTTGGAGTAAAAACAATTGAGCAATTATTGGAAGCTCCGTTAGAATCCGTAACGGTAGAAGCGGAGGAATATGGCATTTATACAGGAATGAAAGGGAAAGACGCTTTGCTTAAGCTGGTGTAATGAGAAGGGAAGATACTGCCTTCCCTTCTATTTAGTGCAACATTTGATTGTCATTTGTTTTCTTGTATTTTATGATGGACCTAAAGGAGTAAAAAAAAGAACAATCAATAGGAGAATATAATGAGGTTAATAGCTACAAAATCAGTCAAACCAGGTATGATCTTAGCACATCCTATTTTTAACGAAAAAGGTCAACCGTTATTACGTGAAGGTGTGTCATTAACGGAAAGATTAATTGATCGATTAAATCAATATAAAATTACATACGTATATATTGCCGATTCTGCATCTGAAGGAATTAAAGCGACGTCTTCTATTTCTGAAGCTGAACGACTCCGTGCTGTTAAAACCATCGAAAATACACTTAGAATGATTAATAATTCCTCTTCCTTATCTACCATGACCGTACTTGAAAAAAATACAAAACAGTTAAAAGGAATTGTTTCGACCATTTTAGAAGCGATTAAAGGTAATCAAGATGTTTTAAATGTCTTAGTTGACGTTTATTCCTATGATTCTTATATTTATCAGCATTCATACAATGTAACCTTATATTCATTAGCCATAGGTGTCGGGTTACAATTGCCTCGTAAGCAATTAGAAGTATTAGGGTTAGGAGCCTTACTTCACGATGTCGGGAAAGTGAAAGTTCCTCGGGAGATTTTACTTAAGCCAGGAAAGCTGACCGATGAGGAGTTCGAAGTCGTAAAAAAGCATACCGAGTTTGGGTTTGAGTTGTTACGACGTTTACATACCGTTCCACTAGTAGCGGCTCATTGTGCGTATCAACATCATGAACGTTTAAATGGTTCGGGGTATCCGCGCGGGATTAAAGGGGACGAGATGCATGAATTTGCGAAAATTATTGCTGTAGCAGATGTATATGATGCCGTTACCTCCAATCGCGTGTATCGAAAGGCGATGTTGCCACACGAAGGTTTAGAGTTATTATACTCTGGTGCAGGAACCTTGTTTGATTCATCAATTGTCGAGGCTTTCCGAAAATCGATATCGATCTACCCGGTTGGAGTAACTGTTGAATTAAGCGATGGACGGAAAGGAATTGTCGCTAAGCAAAATAAAGGTGTAACCGATCGTCCCCATATCCGCATTACGGAACAAAATGGACAACCGTTACAACAGCCTTATGAAATGAATTTACAAGAACATTTAGGCGTTACCATTGTAAAATGTGAAGCATAAAAAAATAGCTTATTTCCCCTTTTTCACGCATACATTTAGTAGTGAAGGGGGGATTTTTTTGTCTTTTTATTTTTACAAAAAACCCCGACGAAGAGGGCCATTACCCTTTCGTTATGTCTTTTTACTTTCATTTGTCTTCTTTATTTTTTCCACTGCGGCTGGACTATGGATTATCAATGAGGGGATTAAACCAACGCTAACGAGCTACGCCGAAACGCAAACCCGTAAAATCGCCACGATGGTCATTAATAAAGCGATTAATAAAAAAATAGCGAATGTCATTGATATTAATGACATTATTGAAACGGTACCGAACCCGAACGGAAATGGAACGACGACAACGAAGTTTAATACAGAAATTATAAGTAGGGTGCAGTCAGAAATTACGAGCCTTGTTCAAATGAACATTAAAGAAGCAGAGCGCGGAAATTTAGAAGCGCTGGAATTTTTATCAGATGTAGAAATTAACAAAGAAGAAACCATAAAACGGGAAGGAATTGTGTACGAAGTTCCGCTTGGGCAAGCGACAAACAATGCGTTATTAGGGAACTTAGGTCCACAAATTCCCGTTCGTTTCTTTGCAATTGGTGACGCACAATCCAATGTAAAAACGTACTATGAAGCATTAGGAATTAATAACGTTTGGGTCGAAGTTTTTATTGAAATAGAGGTAAACATTCAAATTATCATTCCATTTGCAACAAAAGTGACGACAATCAAACAGGATATTCCTGTTGCTATGGGACTAATTCAAGGAAAAGTACCACAGTTTTACAACGGTGGCGGTAATACTTCCCCTTCCATTGAAGTACCATTTGAAAATTAGTTGATAAATGAAATAAACATTGTTATAGTAATAGAAGACAAGTGAATAAGCAACTAACCTAATCGAAATCCGATGGGGTAGAGGCTGCAAAATTTATGAGTAGGCTACGTGAGGATGACAACGATGATCGTAGTTGAAAGGAAATTTTGCCGAAGTAAAAATGATGCGTCAACGTCATTTTTGCTGGGGTTGCTCTGAATAAGAGTAACACTGTCATTATGAGGGGGTATACCTCATAATGGGGAGCTACTGATCGTGATGGAGAAACGGAAGACATTACAAGGGTAATGGTAGACGTTCTCTATCATTACCCTTTTTTGTTTATCCTCTGTCATGAAAAAAGTTCCCCCCTATCAAAATAAGGAGGAGGACTAATGGAAAATACGATTTTCTCACTTTTACCACCTGTTGTAGCCATTGTGATGGCGATTCTTACTCGTCGTGTCATATTATCCTTAGGTGTTGGGATTGTATTGGCAGGTTTATTGTTAGGTCAATTCCAGCTAGGTGCGTCATTTACTTATATTTGGGAGGCATTTTCGGGCATTTTTATTTCCGATGGGGAAATAAATACGTGGAATGTTTACATTTTAATTTTCTTACTCATTTTGGGTGTCATTACCGCATTTATTAATATTTCTGGTGGAAGTCGAGCTTTTGGTGAATGGGCGTTAAAGCGCGTAAAATCTCGTGTAGGAGCACAATTAGTTACAGCCTTTTTAGGGATTATTATTTTTATCGATGATTATTTTAATAGCTTAGCAGTGGGGCAAGTGGCTCGCCCAATTACAGACCGACAAAAAGTATCACGCGCAAAATTAGCTTATTTAATCGATTCTACGTCCGCACCGGTATGTGTCGTTTCGCCAATCTCCAGCTGGGGCGCATATATTATTGGAATCATTGGGATGATTTTAGCTGAGCATAGCATTACGGAATATACGGCTTTTTCGGCATTTATGCAAATGGTGCCATTAAATATTTATGTATGGGTAGCTTTGGCCTTCGTCTTCTTTGTCGCGATTCGCAACGTAAACATTGGTGCAATGAAGCAACATGAAGAACGGGCGATAGCAACAGGTGAAGTGTATGATCCAGAAAAAGAAATTCCAGGGGAAGTTAAAGAAGAATTGCCAGTTAGTCAAAAAGGAACGATTGGTGATTTATTGCTACCGATCCTAGCTTTAATAGTTGGAACGGTCGTGGCGATGATTTGGACAGGAGCGAAAGCGGTGGAAGGTGAAGCTACAATCCTTGCCATTTTTGAAAACACAGACGTAGCAACTTCCCTTGTATACGGTGGTTTATTTGGCTTATTAGTGACAATTCTTTTGTTTATTCGTCAAAGTGTTGTATTTAAAGGGATTCCTGCATCCGTATTTGGGAATGGAGTTTGGGCAGGAATTCGCTCCATGTTACCAGCGATCAATATTTTGATTTTAGCGTGGACGATAGTTACATTAATTGATCAATTGCAAACAGGTACGTATTTAGCGGGACTTGTGGAAAAAGCGAACATAAATACAGCGTTTTTACCGGCTATTTTATTTTTAGTAGCTGGAATTATGGCATTTTCGACAGGTACGTCTTGGGGTTCATTTGGTTTATTGCTTCCGATTGCTGGAGAAATCGCGGCTGTTACTGATATGACACTTCTTTTACCATCAATGGCTGCCGTGTTGGCAGGAGCGGTATTTGGTGACCATTGTTCGCCAATTTCAGATACGACGATTCTTTCGTCTACAGGAGCCGGTAGCAACCATATGGACCATGTCGTGACACAACTGCCTTACACGCTTATCGCAGCGGTTATTTCTACAATTAGTTATATTGTCATTGGCTTTTTCGGTAGTACGATTATTGGATTATTCGCTGCAGCCATCCTGTTTGTTATTGTAGCGGTATGGCTGCAAAGAAATACAGGAAAACAAACGGAAGCAGTCGAAGCTTAGATGATAAAAACGAGCGGTCAATGGACCGCTCGTTTTTTTTTGTGCACATATGTAAAAGATCTTATATTAAAACAAAAATCTATGAAATTCCAAAATGTATAAAAAATGAAACGAAGTTAGGCAACATAGAGATACTTTTTTACAATAGTGAGAGAAGGTAAGGAACTGTAAAATAATTGTAATTGAATTAATTTTTTTATTATTTTTAAAATATTACTTTGACAACTATTGTCGATAGGCTTATACTTTATGTTAGATAATATTAAATAATCAGAAAATTTAAAATATCTAACTTCACATTGGAAGTTAGAAATAAGGGGGTAAAAGAATGGAAAATCGACAACAATGGGGGACTCGGGCCGGTTTTATTTTAGCAGCGGTCGGGTCAGCAGTCGGATTAGGTAACATTTGGCGTTTTCCTGGCATCGCCTACGAAAACGGTGGAGGAGCCTTCTTCCTACCATATTTATTCGCGTTGTTAACAGCAGGGATTCCCATCTTAGTTTTAGAGTTTACACTTGGGCACAAGTATCGAGGTTCAGCTCCATTATCATTGGGACGAATGTCGAAAAAAGGTGAATGGATTGGATGGTGGCAAGTCGGAATCTCGTTTGTCATCTCAACTTACTACGCTGTAATTATCGCTTGGGCGATGGCTTATGCGTACTATGCGCTCAGCTTACAATGGGGAAATGATCCACTAAGCTTTTTAATCGGAGACTATTTGAAATTAACTGAAAATCCAGGTGAGGTAGGAAGTGTTGTTCCTAGCGTCTTTATTCCACTGGTTTTAGTTTGGGCAATCACTTTAGGTGTACTGTTCAAAGGAGTTAAAAAAGGTATTGAATTGGCAAACAAAGTAATGATTCCGGCGTTAGTGGTCTTATTTTTAATTATCGTTATTCGTGCATTAACGCTTGAAGGAGCAGTAGACGGGTTAAACACATTCTTTAAACCGAACTGGGATGTAATTTTAAGTGGGAAAGTATGGGTAGCAGCGTATGGACAAATTTTCTTCAGTTTATCTATAGCTTTTGCCATCATGATTACGTATTCAAGTTACTTACCAAAGAAATCTGATATTACGAACAACGCATTTATTACTGGTTTTGCGAACTCTTCTGTAGAGTTGCTAGCAGGTATCGGGGTTTTCAGTGCGTTAGGATTTATGGCTGCACAACAAGGTGTCCCTGTTCAAGAAGTTGTTTCTAAAGGTGTTATCCTTGCGTTTGCGGTATTTCCGGAAATTATTAACAACTTCCCAGTTGCATCTGAGTTATTTGGGTTCTTATTCTTTACATGTTTAGTACTTGCAGGCCTTTCTTCTCTCATTTCGATTGTTGAAACATATGTTGCTGGTGTACAAGAAAAGTTTAACATTTCCCGTACGGCTTCTGTTGCTGTCGGTGGTGGAATTGCAGCGCTAATCTCTATATTATTCTCGACTCAAGGTGGCTTATACTTCTTAGACTCTGCAGACCACTTTATCAACAATTACGGTATTGCTTTAGCTGGTTTAGTCGAAGTTGTTTTTGTTGCTTGGTTCTTACGTGAACTTGATAACTTAAAAGGTCATGCGGACGCTGTTTCCGATATTCGCCTTGGTGCTTGGTGGAAACTTTCAATAACAATTATTACTCCAGTCGTTCTAGGTATTATGATGGTAATGAACTTCCGCGAAGATATTTTGAACAGCTATGGAGATTATCCAGCTGTATTTAACTTCTACTCTGGTTGGCTTGTAGCCGCATTTGTGATTTTCCTTGGATTTGTCTTTGCTTATGCAAAAAAGTGGAATCAAGGTCAATTAGAAATTCCATCCCATAAGGAGGTACAATAACCATGGATGCAAGTGCAGTAGTGATGATGATTGTTGGTATGCTAATCATTTGGGGTGGATTAGGACTTTCGATTGCGAATGCTGTTCGTAAATCTAAAAACTAATCATACAAAAAGTGACCGAAATGGATGTCTATTTCGGTCACTTTTTTATGGGAGAGGGCTGATACAGAAGGCGTAAGCCTATTTTTGGTTATCGTCGATTTCTTTTCGCTTCTTGTTCCCAGCGACGTAAGTATGGAAATGGATCAAACGACCATTCGGTTTTTCCATTATATTTGTACATCCCGTAATGTAAATGGGGTGGGAATTTTCCAGATGTACCTGGGGGACCATATCCGCTACTTCCTACAGCCCCAATCATCATACCAGGCTCAACCATTTGCCCGACGTGCAAGCCATTTACAAATCCATTGAGATGAGCAAAATAATGATACGTATTGTTAATGTCACGAATGCCGATTCGCCATCCTCCATACTTGTTCCATCCTTTCATTTCGACAATACCGTAACAAGTGGATAGAACAGGAACGCCATAGTCGGCAAAAATATCTGTACCTTCATGAATTCGCCGTCCTCCCCAACCTCTAGCATCTCCCCACGTGTTCTTATAACTGTAATTATAGCGAATAGGAAGTGGGAAGGATTTTTGGTCCAAATTTAAACGTCCAAAGTGACGATACATTTTCGCTTTCCCGACAATAATACTCACGGCTCGATCCCGTTTATAATAGTTCCATAAAGCGATTTTAATGTTGTCATGATCCATGCCATACTGCTTCACATATTTGGCCATAGCAAATAAAACGTCTTCATCGTTCGTCCGTTCGGCTTTACCATCTCCATTCCCATCGACACCCATTCCATCAAAGTAGGCAATAGAACGAGGATTGACGTCATTTCGATTCGGATTCCAACCACCTGACCATTGTTCTTCTGTAAAGTAAATACTAATAATCCCCTCTGGTTTCGGTAAATCTTTTCTAACCGTACGAATCGTTCGTTCGTATTGATCAATGGCTGCTAAATAATACCATGGAATCAAAGTGACAGCTTCCACTTTTTTATATAATTCCATCCGTTTTCGATACATTTCCTCTTCAGAAGGTGCTTCCTTCGCTAGGACACTGAAGGGAATGAAAAGGGACAAAAAAAGCAATACAATGATGAGCCTTCCCATATTGGTCCTCCTTTTTTTCAAAATGTCGAGTCTACTCGTGATATAATTAGTTTGTGATTGAACGATTCAAACATTAATATCAATTAATGGTAACCATCATTTCACAATGCTTGTGTTCCCTTCTTTCGTATGTTAAAGTGACATCAGAAGAAGTTTTGAGATATTGGTTCACTCTGTTTGCTTAAGCAGACGACAATTGGACGATTGGAGATGAAAGTATGAGCAAAAGAGATGAATACTTACGTAAGCCAGAATGGTTAAAAATAAAATTAAATACGAACGAAAACTATACCGGCTTGAAAAAAATGATGCGGGAGAAAAACTTACATACGGTATGTGAGGAAGCCCGCTGTCCAAACATTCATGAGTGCTGGGCTGTTCGTCGCACCGCTACCTTTATGATTTTAGGAGACGTATGTACGCGGGCGTGTCGTTTCTGTGCCGTTAAAACGGGGTTACCAACGGAATTAGACTGGAAAGAACCAGAGCGAGTGGCAGATTCCGTTCGCTTAATGAATTTAAAACACGTTGTTGTGACAGCGGTTGCACGGGACGATTTAATTGATGGTGGAGCTGCTGTATTTGCTGAAACGGTTCGAGCCATTCGTCGCAAAAATCCATTTACGACAATAGAAGTATTGCCTTCAGACATGGGAGGCGTGTACGAAAACTTAAAAACGTTAATGGATGCGAAACCAGATATTTTAAACCACAACATTGAGACTGTCCGTCGCTTGACACCAAGAGTTCGTGCCCGTGCAACTTACGAGCGCTCACTGGAATTTTTACGTCGAGCGAAAGAATTACAGCCAGATATTCCAACAAAGTCTAGCATTATGATTGGTCTCGGTGAAACGAAGGAAGAAATTATTGAAGCAATGGATGATTTACGGGCAAATCATGTCGATATTTTAACCATCGGTCAATATTTACAACCGACGAAAAAACATCTTAAAGTACAAAAATATTATCATCCAGATGAATTTGCGGAATTAAAAGAAATCGCCTTAGAAAAAGGGTTTAGCCACTGTGAATCCGGACCATTAGTTCGTTCATCTTACCATGCGGATGAACAAGTAAATGAAGCAGCAAAGACGAAACAAAAAATGGGTGAAATCGAAACAAAAAATGCCTAAACTAAAGGTTAAGGAGTGGCCCTTTGTCATAAGGGTCACTTTTTCTTTTATATCCTACGCGAAATTGTTCCTATGCTTAGTCAGTAGAAATTTGTATCACACCAACTGCTAAGTCTAGAAAGAGTTTGTCTGTTAAATCATGTAAGAAAATAATCCATAAGGAGATGGTGAGGACTAAAAACGAGCTGACTTCCTAAATAAAGTCAGCTCATAAACCATTAGCGGATAATGTTCGAACCACGCCATGAACCGTCAGGAGATTTCATCTTCGTTTGAGTTTGGAAGCGATCCGTTCGATCCGTCATTTCGTTTATCATTTCTCCGTTCGGATTTTCCCCATCACTCATGTTCTGACCTTGTGGCGAACGTTCTAACATTAGCTCAATCGTTTTTTCGATAGCAGCATTGGCATTTCGCATGTCCGCGTCCATATTCGAGAGGTTTTCTACGTCACGTAATAATTGAGGGTCATCTGTTACGTATACGTGATACCACCTTGGGACCACAGACATAGCCGTTTTTTTCACTTGGTCGGCAACTTCAAATCGCGATTGGTCATCAGTGGCTTTCGTGCGATAGGCGATGAGTACTTCTTCATCGGTTACAAGTGTGGAACAGTCCGTGACATTTGGTAAAGTAACGGACATTTTACTGATTGCATCGGCAGCTTTTTCCCGATTGATTAAATACATGTTGTCGTATGTGACGGTGTCCCCCATAATAGGGCTTTTTTGGTGACGAACGAATCCGAATTCTTCGGCAATTTGTTGCGTTGTATAGTTATCGTTTTCGTTATATAATTCATCACGGTTTTGGACATTGATGGTGTTTCCTGAATCGTAAAACAGTCCTTGCTCGTCATCGGTATTTGCTGCACAGGCTGCCAATGCAGTAATACTAACGACACCTAACGAAAGAATCCATTTTCTCAACTTTACCACCCCCTCGCTATTAGGATGGCTTCGATCTTAATTTTTTTTCATAGTAATAAGTGGTGAATCAGCTATAATGGAAATTAGGATAACAGTTTAAGGCAGGTGATACGGATGATTACAATCAATAATCTTCATTACGAATTAGTGGAAGAGCATCGGAACGGTTTTAATGAAGAGGCGTTTCGTAATCGCTATAGCGATATTTTAGCGAAATACGATTATATATTAGGTGACTGGGGATATGGACAGTTACGCTTACGGGGATTTTTTGATGATCAAAATCAAAAAGCCACATATGATACAAAAATAAGTACATTGAAGGAATATTTGTATGAATATTGTAATTTTGGCTGTGCTTATTTTGTATTGAAAAAAGTAGACAAATAATCGGTCAGAAAAGATCGTTCTTCTGACCGATTGGTTGACGCTATCCTTCATCAGTGCCGTATGGAGGCTCGCTATTTTTGGACTTTTCGTCATGGGGAGGATGGGCCCCGTCCATTTGTCGTGGCAAGTCTTGGTGAAGTGTTCTAACTTCATAATTAAAGGCACTATAATAGCGTTGTCCTTTTCTCCAAGGCGTTGATTTGTTGAAAACAGGATTATCTTTTCCCCGAGGGGATCCATACGCTCCTTCTGGTAATCCCTCTGGTATTAAAAAATTTCTCATCGTTTCCACGTTGGAGAAATCAGAATATTGTTCCGAGTCGCGATTTGTCAACAGTCTCACCTCGAATGTGAGGATAATGAAATGGATGGTTCCATTTCTTTTTTAGTATATGTGCCCCCTCTGAACTTATTCAAAACGCGCAGTTACACGACTTCATATAAAAAAGAACGCAATTCATTTCCTTCTTCTTCGTTTAATTGAAAAACATGCTCTAAATATCCTGGTTCGTCTAAATCGTCTCGGCCAATAATCGCATACTGATTGCTTTGTAAATTTAATATTAACTGTTTTCCGTAATAACGATCGGTTTGAAGAATAGCTAAGTCGTACCGTTGAGATTCACCCATAAAGCTAACAAAACGAATGTTCGCTGTTTCTTTTTGATCATACAAAAAAAATCGTTCCATGTATTGTTCCTCCTGTCCTTTTCATTTTTCATCATACCAAATTCGTTTCAATGTAGGAAAGGTGTGATACAATAAGGTTGGAGAATATAGCTAAAAAGGAAGTAAAACCATTCCTTCTTTGTTGGAAAGGGTGTTCATCATGTATTTTGTGGATCGCCAAAAAATTGAACAAACGCTTCAATTTTACGATCGGCAATTAGAATTATTAGAAAAGGAAGCTAGTTGGGAAACGGATGTACAAAAAGCAGCCTTAGAACGGATTTGTCACACTATCATTGAAGCAGTTTTAGATGTGGGCAACAGTATGATTGATGGCTTTATTATGCGAGATCCAGGCAGCTTTGAAGATATTGTTGATATTTTACTCGATGAAAAAGTGATTACTGAAGAAGTTGAAAAAAGCTTAAAGCAAATCATTGGTTGGCGTAAACAACTAGTACAAAACTATATGGAAGTCGACCACGAAGGGCTATCCAATACGTTTCAGCAGCATTTGAAGCAAATCCGTCCATTCAGTCAAATGGTACGCAATTATTTAGAAACCGAATTAGGGCCAGTTTCTGCATTCAAAAATTAAGCAAGGACGCTTTCGTTATGAAAGCGTTTTTATTTGTTGTACCCGTACAATAGGGTGAAGTATATCATCAGATAAAATAAGTGGAAAATGCAAATAATGTCGACAAAACTGTAAAAAAGTTAGGGAAAACTGAAAATAATCCTTGCTGAATCGGGAAATAAATCGTTACATACGAAAAATAATCTACTAAACAAAGGCATCAACTAAGAGGAGTGAGACAAATATGAAATCATACAAAGGATATTTAATCGATTTAGATGGCACGATGTATCGCGGAAAAGAGAAAATTGAAGCAGCTGGCCGATTTGTTCACCGACTTATTGATAAGGGACTTCCTTATTTATTTGTGACGAACAATTCATCACGAACTCCTGAACAAGTTGCTGAAAAACTGAATCGATTTGACATCCCAACCCGCCCTGAGCAAGTGTTTACAACTAGTATGGCTACCGCTAATTATATGTATGAACGAAAACCGAACGCAACCGTTTATGTTATTGGGGAAGAAGGAATTCGAACCGCTTTATTAGAAAAAGGATTTAAGCTTGTTGAAGAACAACCAGATTTTGTCGTCGTCGGTATTGACCGTTCGATAACGTATGAAAAGCTAGCGCTCGCTTGCTTAGGTGTTCGTAACGGGGCAACGTTTATTTCAACGAATGGAGATATTGCAATTCCAACTGAGCGTGGCTTGTTACCTGGGAATGGTTCATTGACATCTGTTGTTACCGTTTCTACCCAAACGGAGCCTATTTTTATTGGAAAGCCTGAACCAATTATTATGGAACAGGCTTTAAAAGTGCTTGGCACATCAAAAGAAGACACCATTATGGTCGGAGATAACTACCATACGGACATTTTAGCGGGTCTTCGTACGGGAATCGACACCCTGCTAGTTCATACAGGAGTGACGACAAAAGAAGCGTTAAAAGAGGTTGATTTCCAACCAACCTATACGGTCGATTCTCTTGATGATTGGACAGTATAATTAATAGGCTCTGTTAAGCGATACTGTTGATATTTATACATTACGCTTGTGGCGGACGCTTTCCGCGGGCAAGGTGCAAGCCGCTTCCCTCGCTACGCTCAAGTAAGGGTCTTGCGGCTTCTTGTTCCCGTGGAGTCGCCGCCTTTCGCTTCATGTGAATAACTTGCTAAAAATCAACAATGACTTATAACAGAGCCAATTAATTAAAAAGGTATCGGGAAACACCCGATACCTTTTTAATCATCTTCATCGATAGAATGATGAGCTAACCGGCTGGAGGCGGCTGCCGCAATAGCCCCGACGATATCGTCTAAAAAGGTATGACACATTCTAGAAGATTTATCATTAAGTTTTTTTAATATTCCAGGCTTTTGTTTATCGATGTAACCGTAATTCGTAAACCCAATCGATCCGTACACATTGACGATAGAAAAGGCTAAAATCTCATCGATTCCGTATAGCCCTTCATCGACAGAAATGATCGATTGTAGTGGTTCATTAAGCAACTTTTGTTCCGCTAATTTATCTAACTGAATACCAGTTAAAATGGCATTTTGTACTTCCCGCTTGGAAAGGACGCGTTCCACGTTATATATACATTCTTCTATTTCTAATTTGGGGTAGTATTTTTTTTGAAGGAACATCACCAATTCAGCAATATCCTCAATTTTAACCCCACGCTCGTACAACCATTGTCTAGCTACTTGCTTGGTACTCATTTTATTTTGTTCAATACCCATTGTATTTCACCTTTTCTATTAGAATTTAAATCAATATATGACAATATTGAGTCATTTATACGGACAACCTTTGTCTTCAATTGCATATTGGTTTTTACCTTTCGCATATATTTGAAACAAGAACAATTTCAAGTTGTATTTATATTTCCTCAGAACAAAGAAATTCAAACACCAAAGGAGGAGGAAGATGACCCACCCTATCTTGGAAAAGTATTTTTCCATAAAAGGAGCCCAACCTGTTCATTGGAAAGATGGGTATGAGACGTATATATATAACGGTTTTCTATATAGTATTGTGATGGTTACACATGTGGAACAAGAAACAATGGAAGAATTATACGAAATGTCGGAACACCTAGTGAAAGAAGGGGATCGTTATGTTGCCACGTTTGTATTATCAAAACTAAATAAATTTTTAGTCACTGAAAAAGATCAAGATTTCGTCTTATTGAAAGCACCGTTGCGCTATGCTCCATCTCACGTACGTTTTGGAAGAAAATTAGGGAAGCTTCATCGCATGGGTCGTTCCATTCAAAAAACAATTACAGCCACTAGTCGTATGGGACAATGGAAAGATCTCTGGAGCAAACGGCTACAGCAAATGGAAAACGTTTGGAACGAAATGGTGCGTGAACATCCAAATACTCCGTTTACGAAATACTTTGTCGAATCGTTTCCGTATTATTTAGGATTAACCGAAACAGCCATTCAATATTTAGTCGATACGGAAATTGATGATAAACCTCTTGCTCAAGATGCCGGCACGATATGTCACGAGCACTTTTATGATGACGCATGGGGTAAAAAGTATTGGATCCATCATCCATTTGATTGGGTATTTGACCATGCAAGTAGAGATTTGTCCGAATGGGTGAGAGGAAAGTACTTTCGGTTTACGTCTACTTTTCATCCGGATGTCGAACAGTTTTTTGGAGAATATCAAACAGTAAATTCTTTGTCGTCCTTTTCATGGCGACTATTGTATGCACGTCTATTGTTTCCGCTTCATTACTTTGAATGCATTGAAGAATATTTTTTAGTGGCATCAGAACAAAAACAAAAGCAATTAGAAGAACAATTAGAAAAATATTTACGTTATTCAACGGATTATGAGCGCTTTTTATCATCATTTTATCATGTGGCCCGCGTCCCTTTACGAAAGTATAAGATTCCGACAATCAAGTGGCTTGGAAAGCCTGTATTATAGTGATTATTCTTATGCTACAATAAAGAAAAAAAAGAAAAGGGTCGAAGCAACATGACAAAACCATACGTTTTTATCACACGCAAATTACCAGATGAAGTAGTCGAACCGTTATCAACATTAGCTCATATCGAAATGTGGCCATCGGAAGACGAAGTTGTACCTAGAGACCTTTTATTAGAACAAGCCGCTCAATCGAATGGATTGCTCACGATGCTCTCCGACCAAATCGATGAAGAGTTGTTCGAGAAAGCTCCGAAATTACAAGTGGTTGCTAATTTAGCTGTAGGATATGACAACATTGATGTAATAGCAGCACGAAAAAGAGGAATTATCGTTTGTAATACTCCGGATGTGTTGACCGAAACAACTGCTGACTTAACATTTGCTCTTCTTATGACGACTGCAAGAAGAATCGTGGAAGCGGACCGGTACGTACGAGAAGGACATTGGAAAAGTTGGTCACCGTTATTACTTGCCGGGACCGATATTCACCATAAAACGATTGGGATTTTTGGTATGGGGAAAATTGGCGAAGCGGTTGCGCATCGGGCGAAAGGTTTTCATATGAATATTCTTTATCATAACCGTAAGCGGAATGAACAAGCTGAACAACAACTTGGAGCGATCTACTGTTCCTTTGAAGAGTTATTATCGGAATCGGATTTTGTGGTTTGTCTGGCGCCACTCACGGAACAAACCAAAGGAATGTTTAATTATGATGCGTTTCGTCGGATGAAACGTTCAGCTATTTTTATTAACGCGGGGCGTGGTCCGATTGTCGTAGAACAAGATTTAATCCGCGCGTTAGAAGAGAAAGAAATTCGTGGGGCAGGATTAGACGTGTTTGAAAAAGAACCTATTGATGAACATCATCCGTTGTTATCTTTCCCAACTGTAGTTGCTATCCCACATATCGGAAGTGCTACAGAGGAAACTCGTTATGGTATGATGCAATTGGCCGTTGAAAATATCATGGCTGTTTTATCAGGAAAATCGCCTAAAACGCCTGTGAAATAAAAAAATGATCGGGATCTACCCGATCATTTTTTATATTAGAATACTTGTTCTACTTCAACGACGCCAGGAACTTCTTCAAGAAGAGCGCGTTCAATACCAGCTTTTAACGTAATAGTGGAGCTTGGGCAGCTACCGCATGCACCTAAAAGGCGAAGTTTGACGACACCGTCTTCTACATCAACAAGCTCACAGTCTCCTCCGTCGCGAAGTAGGAACGGGCGTAATTTATCTAATACTTCTTGTACTTGTTCTTTCATTGTTTGATCAGACATTACTATCGACTCCTTTCCTTATTACCATTATAATGACATTTCACAAAAAAATCTATTGAAGAATTAAGAAGTACGCTATTACCCAAAACCCTTCTTCATATGTTTAGAAATTTAGCACACTTTCATGTACAATATTAGTGAATCAACAAAGGGGGAAACGAAATGGAAAAAGTAGCTGAAATTGTCGTTTATGGGGCCGAACAAGTTTGCCCTAGCTGTGTGAACTTGCCTTCATCCAAAGAAACCTATGAATGGTTAGAGGCTGCCATATCCCGTAAATTTCCAAATCAGCCGTTTACGATAAAGTATGTTGATATTTTTCAACCTCCAGAAGATGAAGAAATGAAAGCTTTTGCGATACGAGTGATTGAAGAAGATTTATTTTATCCCGTAGTTGTCATTGAAGGGGAAATTGTGGGAGAAGGTAATCCGAAGCTAAAGACGATATATGCCAAATTAGAAAAATACGGATATTGCGCGGAATAAAAAATTTCTAAAGGAAAAAATAAAAAGAACAAGAGCTATCGTTTCCAGTAACGGAGACGCTAGCTCTTTTTTGATTATCCGTTATGATATTTGTACATCCAAAGAATACCGGACTTAAGTAGGCGTGCAACCCGTCCAGTAATCGCTCGGTCGGCGACAAGGCCAAACCCGTGTTTTTTCCCAAGGGAGCCTAATACACCTTTTAATTTAATCTGCGGTAGTTCTTCCGGAAGCTCTTCGCCTTTCCAGCGTTTAAGTAACACTTGGACAATTTGCTCTGCTTGACCTTCAGCTAATTGCGCACTTGGTGCATGTGGTAAGCTAGCACAGTCGCCTACAACGTACACATGTTCATCATTAGGTAAATTATGATATTTCGTTAAAATGACCCGACCTTGAGGATCTTTTTCTACATCCAATTCGCGAACGATACGGTTCGGTTGAATGCCTGCAGTCCATACGATGACGTCGCATTTAACCGGCTCATCGTGATTGTATAAAACGTTTGGCTCAACTTTCGTTACGTTCGCGTTGTTAATGACTTCTACTCCGTGTGTTTCAAACCAGTCTTGAACGTACGTGCTTAAGCGATCTGGGAATGAAGATAAAATGTGTTTCCCACGGTCAAATAATTTAATATGCAGGTCCGGCCGACTTTCCCGTAACTCGCTGGCTAATTCAACGCCGCTTAGTCCAGCACCGACAATTCCGACAACAGAATTTGCTGGTAAGTTATTTAACGCTTGGTACGTGTCTCGGGATTTCTCAATGGATTGAATGCTATACGTGTACTCTTTGGCACCTGGAACGTTATGATATTTATCTTCGCAGCCAAGACCAATAATTAAATCATCATAAGAAATTGATTCTTCATCTTTTAAGTGAACGAGCTTATTTTCTAAATCGATGCCTGTGACTTCCGCATACTTAGCGGTTAACCGTGGATGTTCTGGGAAAGGCACCCGAACATGGTGATCAGAAATGGTTCCAGCAGCTAGTGCGTAATATTCCGTTTTTAAACAATGGTACGGCACCTTGTCTACCAGTGTAATGGAAACGTCTTCCGGTAGATTGTTTGGTAATAAACGGAGGAGAACACGCATATTTCCATATCCTCCACCAAGAAGCACTAAATGTTTCATGAAAATTTCCCCTTTTGCACAATGCTCATATCTGTCTTGATTCAACTGTGCTTTTTTTCAAAAAATACGTATTTGTCAATTAGTTTTTCTTTTCCATAAAAAAGTATAGCGAAATCCCTACAAATTCACAACACAATTAGGGAAAATTATTCAAAATCTGACATACAGCTTAATTCATTGACGTGTCCGAAGAAAAAAGGTACGATAAACAATTAGTAGAGGGGTGATCAAGTTGATTAAACCGATTATTGAGTTTTGTGTAAGTAACCTTGCGAGCGGTGCCCAGCGCGCAAGAGAAATATTAGAGAAAGATCCTGATTTAGATATTGTCGAATATAGTTGTTTAGGCTATTGTGGGAAATGTGCGGAAACGTTATACGCACTCGTGAATGGAGAAATGGTCACTGGAGAAACACCAGAGGATTTAGTTAAAAATATTTATAAATATTTGGAAGAAAATCCGATGTTTTAATAAAAAAGCAATCTCTTACCAAGGAAGGGATTGCTTTTTTAGTTGGTGGCACTTTTTTTGTATGCTTCCCGCGTTAGGTACCATTGATCACGAGCCATCTCAACTATCCGTTTTTCAATCGTATGCTTTCGTAATTGAAACACGCGGGAGAAATAAGAAGCAGCTTGAATGTATTGTCCTGTACGACGTGATAATTCCCCAATTAAATATAAGAGTTTGACTTCGGACATTCCATAGCGTGGGACGTCTTCGATCAGATAAGCATTGACATATTCTTGAACAGCTAATTTTAAAAAGCGCTGTTCTTCTTCATGGTTGTTCATTATTCGGTAAAGCCAAGCTGTCCGTAAGTACAAGCCAGCGATCACAATATGTTTTTCTTTTTTTTCAATACCGCAAAAGATAGCTAATTTGTATGTATTTATTGATTCTTCAATCGTTCGGTGTCCTCCGTAATTTTTAGGTGTCCATCGTTCAAACAACGTAAGCGCTAATTTGTCTTTTATAGCTGGAATAAATTTTGGATAAAAATCGTCCGTAAATGAGTATCCACAATGAGGACAAACGTGAACATTATATATCAAAGGATTTAGTTCTTTAGAAATGTATAACGGACAAAAATCGGTATCCAATCCTTTTAATTTTACGAATCTGGACCGAATTTTGGTTGTTGTAAATGGCTGTTCACAAAGATGACAGCGAATATTTCGTTCAAAGTAGGGAGATAGTATTTCCATCATTTCACCTTCAGTTATTACTTTTTCGTTCGTTTAGCTTAGGTCGTTATAACTATACTTTGATTATAATGTGTGTAGAGTGAAAAAAGAACTAGGTTTGATAAAAAATGGGGAACTCAATTAGTTGAGGGACGAAAGAGAAAGGGATATACTAGTAGTAAAACCTCACTTTTGAATGTTTGGAGGTGGAAATGATGAACGATGTCGTGATTTTGACTGAAGCAGCGGCGTTTCAGATTAAAGATATGATGAAGCATAATGAAGAAGAAGGGGCATACTTACGTGTGACTGTAAAAGGGGGAGGTTGTAGCGGCCTTTCCTATGGAATGGGATTCGACCATGAAGTTAAAGAGGGAGACATTCAATTCGACCAGCACGGATTGAAAATTTTAGTGGACAAAGAAAGTGCGCCGATATTAAAAGGAACAACGATTGATTATAAGCAATCTTTAATGGGCGGCGGTTTTACCATTAATAATCCAAACGCAATTGCAACATGTGGTTGCGGTTCTTCGTTCCGAACAGCTACCAATACCGGAACGCCTGAGGAATGTTAGGTTTAGTCAAATAATGACGAATAAAAAACCTAAAACCGCAAGTTTACGGTTTTAGGTTTTTTCTGTTTTTATTTCTGATCAAACATCGACGTGCTGTGCATCGGTTGCAGACGAGCTTTTGGATCCATGTATGCTTTCGCGTTATTGACCGCTGTTGGAGCTTCACCAAAACCACAAGCGATCAGTTTGACCTTCCCCTCATATGTACAAATATCACCAGCCGCATAAATACCTGGAATATTTGTTTCCATTTTGGAGTTCACAACGATCGAGTTTTTTTCAATGTTTAGCCCCCAATTTTTAATAGGGCCTAGGGAAGAGACGAATCCGTAATTCACAATGACCGCATCAACATCTAGCGTTACTTTCTTAACTCCACGTACTTCATCTAGTATTACTTGTTCAATGTATTCTTTTCCCACTAATTTTACTGGAACAAACGGCGTCATAATGTGGACACGTGAGTTTTTTAAGTTTTCGACACTATGCTCATGGGCACGGAATTTGTCGCGACGGTGAACAATAGTGACCTCTTTAGCAATCGGCTCCAGCATGAGCGCCCAATCGACCGCCGAATCCCCGCCTCCGCATACAACGACACGTTTATCTCGAAATGATTCTAAATTGTCGACAAAATAATGAAGGTTTTTCCCTTCGTATTGTGAGGCTTCAGGCAAATCTAACTTTCGTGGCTGAAAAGCTCCATTACCAGCTGTTATAATAATCGTTTTGGAAAAATGAATTTCTTTATTCGTCGTAATTTTAAATGTTCCATCTTCTCGTTTCTCGACATGTTCAACGGCTTGTTCTAGACAAATTGTTGGGTCAAACTTACTCATTTGTTCTTTTAAATTATCGATTAATTCTTGGGCTCGAACTTTTGGAAATCCGGCCACATCATAAATGTATTTCTCTGGATAAAGAGCCGATAATTGACCACCTAGCTGTGGCAAGCTTTCAATAATTTTGACCGATGCTTGCCTCATACCCCCATAAAATGCAGTGAATAATCCAGTAGGACCGCCACCGATAACGGTAATATCATACAATTTTGCATCTTCTTTCAACCGTGATCCCTCCCATTTTAAAACCTTTACCTATATCATATCATATAAATTTCTTCCATTTATAATGAACAACTTGTACTACAAGTGTTGATATATTAAAGAAAACGCTTTCTTTATTTGTTTTCTTAATTTTCTAAAGTTAATCTTCTTCGGAATATACCTTGAAAAACGATGTTAAAAAGAATAATATGTAATGTAGGCATAATGTTAAGATTTTATGACAATTTTTTATCATTTTTTTGTTTATATTCGTGAAGTATATCACAAAGGGTAGCAGTGTCCAAAAAATTAGAAAAAGGTGGATGTGATCGATTTGAGAAAGCCAAAAGTTGTAGTGTTAGGTGCAGGTTATGGTGGATTAATGACAGTAACACGTCTTCAAAAGTTAGTTGGTGTAAATGAAGCTGAAATCGTTTTAGTTAACAAAAACGATTACCATTATGAAACAACATGGCTTCATGAAGCTTCTGCTGGTACGTTACATCACGACCGTGTTCGTTACGATATCCGTGACGTCATCGACCGTAACAAAGTTGAATTTATTCAAGCAACCGTTGAAGACATTCATCCGTCTGAAAACAAAGTCATCCTTGACAGCGGTGAAATTGAGTACGACTATTTAGTAGTTGCTCTTGGTGCAGAGCCAGAAACATTTGGTATTCAAGGTCTAAAAGAGCATGCTTTTTCTATTTCAAACGTCAATTCGGCGCGTCAAATTCGTGAGCATATTGAATATCAATTTGCAACATATAACACTGAAGAAGAGAAGAAAGATGAACGCTTAACAATTGTTGTTGGTGGTGCTGGCTTTACTGGTATCGAGTTCCTTGGTGAACTTGTAAACCGTGTTCCTGAGCTTTGCCGTGAATACGATATCGATTTCGAAAAAGTTCGAATCGTATGTGTTGAAGCAGCTCCAATGGTTCTTCCTGGATTCGACCCTGAGCTTGTTAAATATGCAACAGCTCGTTTAGAAAGTAAAGGGGTAGAATTCCGCATCGGAACAGCTATTAAAGAAGTGACTGCTGACGGAATTATCGTTGCCAAAGGTGAAGATGAAGTTGAAGAAATTAAAGCCGGTACAGTTGTTTGGGCAGCAGGTGTACGCGGTAACTCCATCATTGAAAAAGCTGGATTTGAAAACATGCGTGCCCGCGTAAAAGTAAATCCAGATCTTCGTGCACCTGGTTACGACAACGTGTTCATTATTGGTGACTGCTCATTAATTATTAACGAAGAAATTAACCGTCCATACCCTCCAACAGCTCAAATTGCGATGCAGCAAGGGGAAGTGTGTGCTCGCAACTTAGCCGCTTTAATTCGTGGAAAAGAAGAGCTTGAGACATTCAAACCAGACATTAAAGGTACGGTATGTTCATTAGGTGAAGACGATGCAATCGGTATCGTTTTTGGTAAAAAATTAATGGGTACAAAAGCGGCATTCATGAAAAAAGTAGTTGACAACCGTGCGCTTTACATGATTGGCGGTACTTCACTTGTGTTCAAAAAAGGTAAATTTAATTTCTTTTAATTAACATAAAATGAACCTTAGCTCTCCACTGGGGGGCTAAGGTTTTTTATGTTTGGGTACATTCTATCTTTTCTAAAAATGTTGTAAATCTAGACAACGATTGAGGGAATTGGGCATATTGGATGAGAAATTGGACCAATCTTGGTAAAAAGTAGGAAAAAATTCAGTGAAAGTGGACAATTCAAAAAAGGAAATCGACTAAGTATCGGCGAAAAAACTGGACAAATCGCATGAAAAAAATTCGGAACAGTTTGCCCATCGCAGTTGTTGCAGGTCTCTATATGAAAGGGGAGTTGGGTATGCCAAAAGATCTTGGTTCTGTATGGTTAGCAGTAGCCGGTTGGTGTCAAGACGAAATGGGACGCTGGTTAGTGGTGAAAAAGAAGTATGGAGGACTTAAGGGAAAATGGTCGTTACCTGCTGGATTTGTACAAAAAGGAGAAACGGTCGATCAAGCCGTAGTACGAGAAGTGAAAGAAGAAACAGGTATCGACACTGTGGTGAATGGACTCGTTGGTTTACGTACAGGGGTGTTACATGATGACATTAGCGATAATTTGCTCATCTTTTCGTTAACGCCACAACATGTCCACATTCAAAAAAATGAGGTTGAAATGGAAGAAGTTCAATGGATAGACCCAGAAGACCTTTTACAAGATCGTAGCGCCTCGATTATTCTTCACGAACTGATAAAAGATAAAATGATATCAATTAAAAAGGATAAAGGATCGTTAAATCCAGGAAATCACTTTAGATACAAAGACTACAAATTATTTTTATAAATTTTCAAAAAACTAAAAAATAATAAGATATACAAAAGAAAATAAAGATGTATCCGTTTTCATTAACTCATATCGGTTCTCTTCCGTCTTTCCTTTAATCGAAGATGGTGATATATTATCAGAAAATTCTAAAAAGGGAGATGGAAGAGATGAGAGAAAAACAAATGAATAGCTGTCCGTATTGTTCTGGGAATGGGTATTTTCAATTAGTTCTTGGTGGTTCAGAAACCTGTCCTAGTTGCGGTGGTAGTGGAAAGAAAAAAGATGAATAAATCAACATTTGCCTATTAGATTTACAATCAATGCAAAAAACCCCTCTTGGTTGACTCCATCCTAAACATTGAGTACACTTTTACTTAGTGTTTAGGAGGTGTTGACCTATGATGGATATTCCAAGATTGATTATCTCAATGCTCTTGTTTTTCGTTCTTTTCTTCGGCATTGGCTTTTTATTGAACATGTTGCTTCGGATGACATGGATTATGGCCTTTATTTATCCGATTGTAGCAATTTTTATTGTGAATAACGAAGTTCGTTTCATCGACTATTTTACAAATACACAGGAATCGTTTCGGTTGCTTGGAGAAAAATTTAGTCGACTCGCTCCAGCTGATGTCATTATTTTATCAAGTGGCTTAGCAGGAGCCATTGTAGCAGGAATTACGATGAAAATTTTACGTAAAAAAGGATACCGAATGTTTTAAGCCTCACGAACAAGTGAAGGCTTTTTTATTTTTTATGAATAATTAACATAATTTTCCGACATATCCATCGGTTTTTTTGTTTTTATTGTATATTTTCACTCCTTCCTGGGAAGTAATAGACCAGGGAGGAGTGAATGTAATAATGGATAGGACCAAAAAATGGTTAAAAAGAACGTTTATGACCGTGTTGTTTATGTTAGCTCTTTTAGTTACATATCAATCCATTTCTGGAGTAAAGGCCAAAACGTTAGCTAACTGGATTTACTACCAAGCATCGCCTCTTTGGAAAGATAGTAAAGACGTAGAACTTCATCAAGGACGACAATTTAGTTTAAAAGAGAAGATGTTGAAGTATTTTGCTCAAACAAACGTAAAAATTTCCGCTAGTAAACCTGTTATAGCGACTCCATCCCTTGAAGAAGAGTTTGATTGGAGTCAATATCCGAAAAAAACAGTCGTCGCTACAGGCTATACAGCTGGATTCGAATCAACAGGGAAACATCCGAATCACCCTCAATATGGAATCACCTTTTCGGGAGTTAAGGTAAAGCGTGATTTATATTCCACCATCGCAGCGGATACTCGAGTGTTTCCGATTGGAACGATTTTGTTCATTCCTGGTTACGGCTTTGGGGTAGTAGCTGATACCGGTTCAGCGATTAAGGGCAACAAAATTGATTTATATTATGAAACGGTCGAAGCTGTTTATGAACAGTGGGGAAAGAAAACGGTGGATGTGTACATCATACGAATGGGTGAGGGCAGATTAACAGAAGATGAATTAATCGCGCTGAATGAAGAAGAGTCTATGCAAGTTTTCCGCCAAGCCTATATACAACCAAATAAAAAATAACGTTTAAGTTTCCGTTTTTGTAGAGAAAAGCCTTAAATAATAAATTACGCGATAATCAACAGTAAATCACATAGTAATTTGCACAAAAAAGCTTGAGGAATATTTGTCCTCAAGCTTTAAATTTACTATTCTTTCGTACAGATATTTTTAAAATAAACGTACACTTTTTTTATTGATTCACCTTTTTATCGATTAAAAGGTGGAAGTAAGGAAACGGATTCGTACACTTCTGGATGAAGCAGTCGCCCTAACTTTAATATTCCTTCAAAGAGACGTGGGGACGGACGGCAAAACAGCGCCTCTTCTAATACATATATACGATCGTTTTGAACAGCTTCTAATTGCTCCCAGCCAGCTCTTTTTTTCACCACAGCAGGCTGAACTTTTTCCGTGCGTACGCCGACCCATACTAAACAAATGTAGTCTGGATTTCGGTTAATCACGTCGTTTCCGTCCGTTTGGATGCTAGCCAGTGGAACATCCGCAAACACATTTGTTCCTCCAACTAGTTCACTTACTTCCGTAAGCCAATTCTTTTTTCCAGGTGTAAAAATCGGCTTGGGCCACCATTCGAAATATAAGCGTCGTGTGGTCTTACATTGTGAAGCAGCTTGGCGAAACATATTCAATTGTTCCTGATACGCATAAAAAACATTTTTTGCTTGTACTTCTACCCCACATGCTTGACCGAGTGATAGAATGTCACGTCCGATCTCCTCTAGTGAAGATGGATTTAAGACGATGTAAGGCAAATATCGTTTCTCAAGCTCTTCGATGTTTTTTTCCATCCCAGGAACACTTAACGAGGCTACCACTAAATCAGGCTCGAGTGCTTCGACTTCATCCATACGAATCGATAGATCTGGACCAACTCGTGGTAGGTGTTGAAGTTGTGGGGGCCAATCTGAATAATCGTCAAGTGCTACAATTTTTTCTTCCAATCCTAAATAAGTCAACAGTTCTGTGTTGCTCGGACAAATCGATACGATTTTCATGTTTCCATCCCCTTAGTGAATATATTGACATAAGAAAGTGAAAAGCACGCTTTGTTTGTTTGCGTGCTTTTTGTCCTGCTGCTTCTTTAAAAGATAAAATAATACAAAATGAGCGTTAGTAAGACCCCAGTTAATCCACCAAAAAAGACTTCTATCGGTTTATGTCCTAATAGTTCTTTTAATTCCTTTTGTTTTTCTTGTTGCGGTTTCTTTGGCCATCCTTTTACTTCTTCGACGAATTTATGAAAATCAGCGACTAACTGATTGAGCACAATGGCATGCTCTCCTGCTTGACGGCGAATGCCAGTAGCATCAAACATGACAATAATGGCAAAAATGGTCGCGACTGCAAATAATGGGGAGTCCAGTCCCGTTTCCAAAGCGACACCAGTTGCTAAGGCAGTGACCGCAGCTGAATGAGAGCTTGGCATACCACCGGTCGAAGTCATTAAGGACCAATCCAATTTTCGGCTGGCAATAAATTGAATTGGCACTTTTATAAATTGGGCAAAGAAGATGGCCGTTAATGAGGCCCAAAGAGGGAAGTTTGTCAATAAATCCATGGTGAATGAAACATCCTTTCGACTTCGTCATTAATGAGGTATATGTAATCCTCATAAAAAGAGGTGATTGTATGAATGATTTTATCGAAGAAACATTTCGAATTTTCAAACAAAAATTCAACAAAGGTGACTACTATTCGTGTCATGATTTTTTAGAAGAAATATGGATGATGGATAAACAAAATTACTTAATTAAAGGAATGTTACAAATGTGTGTCGGTCTTTACCATTATAGTTATGGGAACATAAAAGGAGCTCGTATGATGTTACAATCTGCCCATCATTACCTTACCCATACAATGGAAACTATGGATGGAGTCAACGTACAAGAAGTTTGTCAGTACATTGACCAATGCCTTTTCATTATACCACAAACGGTGGAACTAGTGCCTTTTGAAAAAATCAAATCTCTCCCACCATTGCCGAGTTTTCTTTTCCCATAGATGATATTTTTTAGATAGTCGAAATAGCTTTTGTTATAATGAAGAAGGAGGTGTCGAACATGTTTGAATTTTCGAATGGAAACGGGTTTAATTCACAAAACGAATGCTTAATTGTCGGACTTTGGGATGTACCTGATAAGTTTGGAGATAGTTTAAAAGAATTAGATGAGCGTTTTCATGGTCAATTAACAGAGCTAGTAAAAGTGGGCGATCTCTCGGCGAAGCGAAAGGAAGTCACAAAAATTCATACGTTTGGTCATATTAAACCGAAACGGATTGTTTTTGTCGGATTAGGTAAAAAAGACATTTCGTTCGCCGCTTTAAAAGAAGCATTTGGACGAACGTTTTCATCTATAAAAAAATGGAAATATACATCTGCTACTGTACTACTAGATACATTTGTGAATAATGACTACTCTGCAGTAGATGTAGCGCATGCGCTCGCGGAAGCTTTTGCTTTATCTACATACGAATTTGCAGGATACAAGCAAAAAGGAAACGAACCGGAAAAAATGGTGGAAACGATAGAAGTCATGTCTTCGGCAGATAAAGAAGAAGTCTTGAGTGCGTTAACGGTCGGTTATGTGTACGGAAAAGGAACAAATACAGCACGAACATTAGTGAATACACCAGGAAACCTTTTAACTGCAACGGATTTAGCGAATTTTGCGGTCGACTTAGCGAACAAATACGACTTTGAAGTAGAAATTTTAGAAAAAGAAGACATGCAAAAGCTTGGCATGGGGGCCTTTTTAGCGGTTAACCAAGGGTCGGCGGAACCGCCAAAGATGATTGTTTTAAAATATCAGGGAAAAGAAGAATGGACCGACGTTATTGGGCTTGTCGGAAAAGGGATTACGTTTGATACGGGTGGATATTCCCTCAAACCGAAGACAGGCCTTGTTGAAATGAAAACAGACATGGGCGGAGCGGCTGCTGTGTTAGGAGCAATGGAAATCATCGGTGAGCTACGTCCAGAACAAAACGTCGTGGCAGTGATCCCAGCTACCGATAATATGATTAGTGGTTCAGCGTTTAAACCAGATGACGTTATTACGTCGATGAGCGGAAAAACGATCGAAGTGTTAAACACTGATGCGGAAGGTCGTTTAGCACTAGCTGATGCTATTACGTATGCGAAACACCATGGGGCGAACTACTTAGTCGATGTAGCGACATTAACAGGTGGGGTTATTATCGCCCTTGGATTAGATAAAACGGGTGCACTTACAAATAACGAAGACTTATTTGAACAAGTGCTCGAAGCCTCCTTTGAAGCAGATGAATTTATTTGGCGTCTCCCATATACAGAAAAAGATAAGGAACGCGTTCGTAACAGTAAAATTGCCGATTTAAACAATTCTCCAGGACGTGAAGGACACGCAATTATGGGTGGAGCTTTTATTGGCGAATTTGCTGAAGATACGCCATGGGTACATCTTGATATCGCTGGTACAGCAACTACAAAAGTGAACCATGATCTCGGTCCAGCAGGTGGAACTGGTGTGATGACTCGTACACTTGCGCTATTTGTAGAACGATTTGAACCAATTAGAAACAAATAAATGATGGATAGTCATATGGAAACGTTTGGGTTAGATCCCAAACGTTTTTATGTTTTAAATAAACAAATGATGGCTTCCTTTAGGTTGGAGGAGAAAAAATCGGGGTGTTACTTCATTTTTTATTACATACAAAAATACTTGCCGTAAAGAGTATTACTTGCCAAGTAGAAGAAATACTTGCTGAAATGTAAACAATAATTGACATAACCCCTAATTGAAGTTTACTTGCTGCTATGAAGCAATTTACATCTCATATCGGCGTTGGACTAATAAGAATAAATTTTATTAATGGAAAATTATTTCATTGACTGTTGAATCCATCCGTGCTATTTTAGGAAACGTATTTTATTTCTCTACCAATTTACCAAGATAAAGTGTTAACATCTGAAAGGAGTTCTTATTCATGAATGGCGTTGTTATAGCAGTCATCACTATGCTCGCGCTTAGTTTACTGCGAGTGAATGTCGTATTTGCCCTTCTAGTTGGTGCGTTGGTGGGTGGTCTCACTAGTGGAATGTCCATCAATGAGACCATTGAAGCTTTTTCTTCAGGTGTAGGAAACGGAGCAGAAGTCGCGTTAAGTTATGCGTTACTCGGTGCTTTTGCTGTTGCAATATCCAAAACAGGGCTTCCAGAAGTACTTGTTCAATTCTTGTTAAAAATAGTTGCAAAAAAAGGTGATCGTACAGGAAAAGCATTATCAAAAGCAGTGATTGTTTTATTTGTGTTAATCATGTCTATTTTTTCACAAAACTTAATTCCGATTCACATAGCTTTTATCCCAATTTTAATTCCACCGTTATTAAAAATTTTAAATGAACTTCAAGTGGACCGTAGGCTCATTGCATCCGTTTTAACCTTTGGTCTCACTGCTCCTTATATTTTGTTACCTGTTGGATTTGGGCGAATCTTTCATGATATTTTAGCAACGAACATGGCTGAAAGCGGAATGGAAGTGGATGTGACACAAATTCCCCTAGCGATGCTTTTACCAACACTTGGCCTTGTTGTAGGATTAATTTTTGCGATATTCGTATCCTATCGGAAACATCGTCGCTATGAAACGATTCATTCTGAAGAACTGTCTGTTGAATCGTATTCGAAAATAAGTGTTATATTTTCTATTGTCGCGATCATTGTTGCCTTAGTTGTTCAGTTGCAATTCGATTCCATGATTTTCGGTGCATTTGCGGGAATGCTTGTATTATATGCCAGTGGTACGATTCGCTTAAGTGAAGCCGATGAGCTGTTAACTAGTGGTATGAAAATGATGGCGTTTATCGGATTTGTCATGATTACGGCTTTTGGATTTGCAAGTGTGTTAAAAGCTTCAGGAGAAGTAGAGTCCCTTGTAAATGGGGCAGCCAACTTAATAGGAGGAAATCAATCCATTGCCGCACTTCTGATGCTCATCGTTGGGTTACTTGTGACGATGGGGATCGGCTCTTCTTTTTCGACGATTCCAATTATCACAACGATTTTTGTCCCATTAGCGATAGAACTTGGCTTTAGCCCAATGGCGACTATTGCCTTAGTCGGTACAGCCGCTGCATTAGGAGATGCTGGTTCTCCTGCTTCTGATTCGACCCTTGGACCGACATCCGGATTAAATGTCGACGGTCAGCATAATCACATTTGGGATACGTGTGTTCCAACCTTTTTACACTACAATGTACCATTAATTATTTTCGGATGGCTTGCGGCGATTCTTTTATAATACTGACCGTTCCTTTATTTTTTGAGTGAATTATGTTATGGTGTAACGTAGTCTTTACATTACCATCAGAGAGGGTAACGAACATGAAAAATGTAAAAACGAACCATTCTCCACTGAAACAACAGCTCATAGAGGAACAATTGTTACTTGAAGATAACCGTGTTTATTGGGAAATGATTAATGATGAACGTATGGAAAAATTGTATCGAGTGCTTAATGAACGCACTCGATACATCTCATTATTATTAGAGGGCGTAGATGATGGCCATAACCAAGCGGCAGTTCTCCGTACAGCAGATGCATTTGGAGTGCAAGATGTTACCATTGTTCGTGGACGAGCTCCGTTTCAACCAAACGTCAACATTACGAAAAGTGCAGATAAATGGTTAACAATCAAAGAAAAACCGACAATCGTAGAAGCGATTCGAGATTATCAGCAAGCAGGCTACCAAGTATTTGCGACCGATCTATCGGAAAAGAGTGTGTATTTAGAAGATGTAGATGTTTCGAAACCGACAGTTCTTTTATTTGGGAATGAGCATGCGGGCATATCGGATGATGCGAGAAACGCAGCGGACGGTACATTTGTTATCCCTATGAAAGGGTTTGTTCAAAGCTTAAATATTTCTGTGGCAGCAGCCATTACACTACATTATATCACCAACAAAGCAAAAGAAGTCGCAAAAGAGCGTTATTATTTAACCCTTGAAGAAAAACAAGAATTGTTAAAACAGTGGGTTCATTTATCCGTTCCGAAAAAATTACGAGCAAAGTTGACGGAATCGTAATATATCCGCTCTTGCCTAGATCAACCAGGTTCTTAATGCATACGAATAATGTGAGTATGTATAAAGGAGGTTACCCGATGCATTCACGTCAATTTGTTGGTGGGCCATTTTTTGGGGGTAGAAGACCGTTTTTCGGTAGCCCATTTTTTGGCGGCCCGTTTTTCGGTGGCCCATTTTTTGGCGGACTGCTTGGCGGCTTAGTAGGTAGTGCCATCTTCCGTCCACGTCCATACCCTTATTACTATCCGTACCCATATTATTATCCATATGGTTCGTATGGGTATTATTAAAAAGACCAATAAGAAATATTGTGGGGAGTACGTTAGCTAAAAGATAAATAACAAATTAAAAAGAAGGCGAGTCTGATGTAGACACGCCTTTTTCTATTGATATCGATGCTCCCAATGTTCAAATAAATCAATAATCCCTAATAAAATATGCCCTAAGCCCAACCAATAATCGTATTAGCACAAGTGTCCTTAGAAATGATGGGTAAGCCTTTCCTCATTCCCTCAATCGAGCATTATTTATTGGTTTGTAGTTTTCTCGTAAAAAATTCGTTTTCATTAGCAGTGAAATATGGTAAGTTGAACATGTAAAATATGGGAGGGGACGTCCATGAATGTTAAAAATACTTTATTAGAGGCGCTGCAAATTGAGTTAAAAACGGTCGATAAAGGGAAAGTAGTGGCTACTATGCCTGTGAATGAACGTACACGACAGCCATTTGGGTATTTACATGGAGGAGCATCCGTTGCCTTGGCAGAAACAGTTGCCAGCGTCGGGGCTTATACGCTCATTGATCAGGAAAATGAAATATGCTTCGGACTTGAGATTAATGCCAATCATATTAAATCCAAGCGAGATGGATTCGTGACAGCAATCGCTGAAGTCGTCCATCAAGGTAGAACAACAATGGTATGGAATATCCGTATCGTTGATGAACAAGAACAACTCATTTGTATTTCTCGATGTACTATTGCAGTTGTACCGAAAAAATAAACGTAAAAAAACGTGCAGACTTATGAACGATCTGCACGTTTCTTTTTTACACCTTTTAATTCGTCCCGTACACTGCCTTGCCAAAGCTTCACACCGGAATAGTAAGCTGCCCGGCTTATTAAATGTCCTGAGACAGGTGCAGTTAAAAAGATAAACACAATCCCGAGAAGGACACGAGAGTTAAAGTGTCCTTCATGAAGGAAGAAATATAAAAACGTCCCCAGTAAAATAGACATGATGCCAAGCGTGGCGCTTTTACTGGCAGCATGGTTTCTCGTGTACACGTCAGGGAGTCTTATCAAACCAACTGCGGTAACTAACGTCAACAAGGCACCGATGAGAATAAAAGCTCCGACAAAGAAATTAGCGATCTCGTTCACGTTCGATAATAACCCCCTTCTCTAAAAATTTCGCAAAGGCAACCGTACCGATAAACGCTAAAATACCAATTAATAGAATGACTTCTAAAAATGCATTCGTATCTAACAGGATGGACACGATCGCAACAATCGCGATGAGATTGATTCCCATCGCATCTAGAGCAATGACCCGATCGGGTACAGATGGTCCTTTAATGACTCGATAAATGAGACCGACCATGGAGATGGAAATAATGATTAACGAAATATTTAAAATAGTAGTTAACATTATTTGCTCACCTCCATAATCGCTTTTTCAAAAGAATTTTTTATTCCTTCAATCGCTGCTTGAACATCTGGTACATCCATCGCATGAACGTATAACGTTTTATTGTCCTCAGAGATGTCAATCACAAACGTTCCAGGTGTAAGGGTGATTAAATTCGCTAACATCGTAATTTCCCAGTCTTTCGTTAATTGGGTTGGCAGGGCGAAAATACCTGGTTGAATATCTAATTTCGGTTTTATGATGACTTTTAATACCGCAATATTCGAAAGAACTAACTCTTTTAAGAAAATAAGTAACAGTTTTAAAAGGGCTAAAAATGGAATGACGTAAAAACGAGAGTGAAAAAATCTTCGTAACGCAAAGATAATGATCAAGCCTAACACGTAACCGACGATAAAAGTCGACGGATCAAAAGAAACGGTCAAAAACATCCACATGAACGCTAAAAGTACATTTAACAACATTTGAAAAGCCATTATGCATTACTCCTTTAACACAGCTTCAATGTATATTGTCGGGTCGACGAGCACATCGGCAGCTTGGGCAAAAAACGGCTTGATCCATTCCACACTTACTCCGTAGAACACAGAAAGTATAATTAGGAATACGGCAGGGGCGAATAGTGAACCAATTGGCTTTTTCTCATAGGCTTTTGGTTCTCCCCAAAATCCATTGATGAAAATTTTCATGACTGAATATAACACCAACAAGCTGGATAAAAGGACAATTAGTGCTCCTATCATTTCTCCTTCCGCAAAGCCAGCACGGGCAATTAACACTTTTCCTACAAATCCACTAAATGGTGGCACACCAGCCAAGGAGAGAGCGGCAATGAAAAACGTCCATCCGAGCAGCGGATATGTTTTGATAAGGCCGCTGAACTCTTTCAGGCGGTTTGTTCCTGTAATATACGCGATAATCCCTACGAGTAGGAAAAGGGACGCTTTAATAATCATGTCATGAATGAGATAAAACACAGACCCTTCCAAACTTTCAGGTGTCATTACGGATATTCCATATGTAATGACACCAACAGCAACAATGATGTTATAAATGACAATTTTACGAATATCCCAATACGCAATGGCTCCAATGACCCCAACAATAATGGTAATTAAACTTAATCCACCTAAAATGGCGTGGGTGTACCCTGTTTCATGGTAGAACAACAGCGTGTACGTCCGCATGATAGAGTAGACGCCCACCTTTGTTAACAGAGCACCAAATAACGCTAATACTGGAGCAGGTGGAGCGTAATAAGAACCTGGTAGCCAGAAATAAAGCGGGAAAATCGCTCCTTTTAACCCAAACACAATCAAGAATAAAATCGCCACAACCGTAATAATACCTGGTTGTTCTACATCCGCAATACGAACGGATAAATGGGCCATATTTAACGTACCTGTCACAGAGTATAAGTACGCAACGCTAATCACAAATAACGCCGATGAAATTACGTTAACTAAAATATATTTAATGGACTCACGAAGCTGAATTTTTGTGCCTCCTAAAACGAGCAACACGTAGGAGGACATAAGCATCACTTCGAAGAATACGAAGAGGTTAAAAATATCTCCTGTTGTAAAGGCTCCGTTTACACCAACAATCATAAATTGAAACACGGAGTAGTAATAATATTTTTCACGTTCTACTCCAATAGTACGGAACGAATAGAACAGTACGGCAAGTGCAATCACGCTCGTTGTTAACACTAAAAGCGCAGAGAGCATATCCGAAACGAGCGTAATTCCGAAAGGTGCTTGCCAACTACCTAAATCTAACGTTTGAATGCCGTATAAATGTACATAGCGTACTAAAAAGATCGAAGCTAGCACGGTTCCGATCGTTGAAATCACCGAAACGGTCCGTTGCCAAAACACATTTTTCCCGATAAAAATTAACACAATGGCTGTAACTAACGGTATGAGTATCGGTAACATTAATAAATTAATCATTTCCTTCGTTTCCCCTCATTCGATCCATATTGTCTGTTCCAATTTCTTGATATGCTCGATAAGCGAGAACTAAGAAAAAGGAAGTGACACCAAAGCTAATAACAATCGCTGTTAAGATTAACGCTTGTGGTAATGGATCCACATATACTTCCGCATGCTCGCCTAATAGCGGAGCTGCTCCCCGTTTTAAGCCACCCATCGTTAAAATAAGTAGATGGGCTCCGTGGCTTAACAAACCAGTACCTATAATAATCCGCAACAAACTTTTACTAAGCATTAAATACGTCGCAGCTGTAAAAAGACAGCCGATGACAATCGCCATTAATATTTCCATTATTCACTCTCTCCTATCGTTTGAATAATGGTCATCGTGACACCAATAACCACTAAGTAGACACCTGTATCAAACAGGACCGCTGTGTGTAACGATGTCTTTCCTAAAAGAGGAAGATGAAAATAATCATACGCATGGGTTAAAAATGGGACGTCGAACAATAAGGCGCCAGCCCCTGTTCCAACAGCAAGGAGGAGACCAATGCCAATTAAAATTTTGTAGTCAATTGGTAAAATGCTTGTCACCGTTTTAATATCATAAGCTAGCAAAAGAAGGACGATGGCTCCTGAAGTCATCAATCCCCCAATAAATCCACCACCTGGATGATAGTGGCCAGCGAAGAAAAGCTGGATGGAAAACAAAATGATAATAAAGGTGACAACGGTCGTTACCGTTTGTAAAATCAAGTCATTTGTTTTCATCCTTCTTTCCTCCTTGTTAAGCGTAGTTTAATCATCGAGAAAATACCAAGTGCGGCAATACCTAATACACAAATTTCAAACATCGTATCAAAACCACGGAAATCAACGAGAATGACGTTAACCATGTTTTTACCGCCCGCTTCATTGTACGTATTTTCAACGTAATATTGTGCTATAGAGTCAAATAACTTTTGACTATGAGCAGATAAAGCAATCAATGTCACGATGGCACCAACGCCTAATGAAATAACGGCATTTCCAAGTTTGAAACTCATTCGAGTCTCGTGACGACTCAGCTTCGGTAAGTGATAGAAACAAAGAAGGAACAGCGCTACAGACACGGTCTCAATGACTAGCTGAGTTAACGCTAAATCAGGTGCACGGAACAACACAAAGAACAGCGATACGCTGTATCCAACTGAACCAAGGGCAATGATGGCGGTTAATCTTGATTTGGCTAATAGTGTCGTAATCGTTCCTGCAACCATGACAATGGCTAGAACAATTTCATACGTACCAACAGGCGCTACGTTAGACGTATCAAGAACAAATCCATTACGCACGACTAACGTAATGCTTAAAATGGAAATGAAAAAGATGAAAATATACACAAGATATGAACGGATAAACCCGGTCATATAGCTTCGGGTGAATTTATAGGAAGTTTGATCCATTAACTCTAATCCACGGTCATACAAGTAGTTAAACGTCAATTTTTCTGGTTGAAGGTTGTACACTTTCATCCATTTCGGCAATAGTTTATACAATCCAAGACCAACTAAAATGACACCTAACGTCATGCGAACTTCAATGGTAAAGCCGTGCCAATGCGAAATATGCACGTGGAATTCTTCTCCTGCATGTAACAGGCTTGCTAAAATAACACCAACCGCAGGAGCAATAATTGTCTCCGATAAGATATTCGGAAAAAATCCAAAAATAATAACTAATGATGCTAAGACGATTGGCGATATTAGCATACCAAACGGCGCTTCATGCGGTTTCTTTTCTAATTTTTCCGGCTGATACTTACCGGTGAAGGTTTTCGATACTAACATCACACTATACAAGAAAGTAAATATGCTACCAACCCACGCTAACACAGGGAATAAGAAGCCCCATGTTTCTAATGAGAAGAAGTCTAATTCAAGGACGTGAACCATCGCCGTAAAGAACATTTCTTTACTCAAAAATCCATTAAATGGTGGTAGGCCAGCCATCGAAAGGGAGCCGATAATCGCAATCGTAAACGTAATTGGCATAAAGCTCATTAAACCGCCTAAACGTCGGATATCACGAGTACCTGTTTCATGGTCGACAATACCGACGACCATAAAGAGACTACCTTTAAATGTCGCATGGTTTATTAAATGAAATACAGCAGCTAACGTGGCTACCGTATATATGTTTTCATCCATTCCTTCAAAATGAAGCGCAGCCGCTCCTACTCCTAAAAGGGACATAATTAAGCCAAGCTGACTCACTGTGGAATAAGCTAAAATACCTTTTAAGTCCGTTTGTTTAACGGCATTAAAAGAGGCCCAGAATAACGTAAGGATTCCGATTCCACCGACAAGCCAGAGCCATACTCCGGAAATCGCAAATACTGGACTTAAACGTGCGACTAAATAAATACCGGCTTTAACCATCGTTGCCGAGTGCAAGTACGCACTGACTGGGGTAGGCGCTTCCATGGCATCAGGAAGCCAAATATGAAACGGAAATTGCGCTGATTTTGTAAATGCACCGAGTAGGACAAGCAACATTGCAGGAATAAATAGTGGATGAGCAGTTAAATCACCTGCTTGACTAATTAATTCTCTAATGCTGAATGTATTGCCCATGAGGGATAAAAGCAAAAATCCTCCCAACATGGAAAGACCACCAAACACCGTTATTAGCATCGATTTTTCAGCACCGTACCGAGAGCGCTCTCTATGATACCAATAACCGATTAGTAAAAAGGATGAGAAAGATGTAAATTCCCAGAACATGTACAACACAATTAGGTTATCGGACAGAACAACTCCAAGCATAGCCCCCATAAATAGCAAGAGGTATACGTAAAAATTATGAAGTTGTTCTTTTTTCTTGGACAGGTAATAAACAGAATACAAAACAACAAGCGAACCGATACCTGTAATCAGGAGTGCAAATAGTAATCCTAACCCATCGACATGGGCCGTAAAGTTCATCCCAAGTGATGGGATCCACTCCATCGTTTTTGTTACAGTATTGTGTTCTCTTGTTAATGGTAAATATTGAAGAAAGTAAATGAACAAGACAATTGGTAACGGAAGAACAAACCACCCGGTATGGATGGAGCGAAAGGCTTTATATAAGAACGGTACGAGAATGGCCATCAAAAATGGCGCGATAATTGCTAAATGCAACAGAGTCACGTCTAGTACCCCCTTTTGTATGTAGAATGTTGTTGCAAAATTATGAACATCGATCTGAACAAAAGTCCTCTTTCAGCTTATCCTTTTTTGGGTCTTTGATGCAATAATTTTGCCAGTCCTTCTTGGTGGTTTTTGTCGAAAAACCTCTATGCAATTATAACGTAAAATGAGTGCGTTTGCATGAATGATTCTTTTTTTTCTTGCTGTATTAAAGCAAAACATTTGACATAATATACGAATAAAAATGATAAAAAGTTGCATAAATTTTCTTTTTCCTTCCCACACTATCCAATGGGGTGGATTTATGCGAAGAAAAGTTGTTTTAGCTTGTACACTTTTTGCCGTTTTATTCGTTGCTGCCTGGCGCTATCACCATGTACATGTTGATGAATATTATGTCGAAACCAATGATCGTGGAGTAGTTATACAGCTAAAAAGTACGACTCCTCTTCAACTGGAAGATGCCGTCATTCCGTTCAAACCGAGACAATATATACGAAAACGTGCGATGTGAAAAACTGCTACGGCCAAAGAGTGCCTAGGCAGTTTTTTTAGTGATTTTTAAAAAAATGTACAAAATTTGGTAATTGAATAGAGGATAAATTGAAAATAATCGAATTGAATGTACGAAAGATGTGACGTTACTTTTTTAAAAATCTCGGCTTAAAATGTGGACAAATGTTAGAAGAAGTGGACAAAAACAAGAAAAAGTGGACAAAATTTTAAGAAAACTGAACAAAAGTCGAAAAACTGGACTAAGCCAAATTATACTCTGATATGTTATGATATAAACGAATGGAAAAATGTAGAGGATGGACGTGGATGAGTCACTATAGTGGGTATTTTCCTTTTTTTTCTATTGTGCTGTTTAGCATTTCCTTTGGATTATTTGGGGAAAATGCGCTCCTCCATTGGTTTGAAAACATTGGATTGTACGGTGGGATGTTGGAGTTTTTGTCGGAACAAGAGCTCAGAATCTTATTATTTGTTTTTTGCTCAATCACTTGTTTTATGTTACTTGCGGCGTTGAAACTCGTGGCCGAGACGTTTCATGAGTTCGCCGTTTTATTATTTGTTCGTACTGAAGAAGATGCGATTAAAGTTCGCGTTAATCGGTCGGGGCTGACGATACTACTTATTGGTGGGTTTGTTTCAGTTTTATTTACGAAATCCATTTTCGCTATCGGACTCATATTTATTACCACCAAGGTTGTCTATTTTTTCTATTACTTGTATCAAATGAGTTCCGTATTAACACCGCTTTCGTTAATCGGTTTTATTACGTTTCAAATCGCTAGTTGGTCATCATCGATCGTATTTATTTCATACGCGTTTTTAAAGCTATACAACAGCATTCTCGCCAGTTTACCGATATAAAAAATCCCCTTTCATCAAGGGGATTTTACTTTGGAAAATTGAATTAGACCTACGATTAAGCAAAGAATACTTCCAGCCCAAAGAATTCCTGCTTGCCCTAAAAGGAGCGATATTTCTTCTGAGGCCATCGGATGATGTTGGTCAACACGAATGGATTGCATTCCGAAATAAATCGCTATCGAGAGTAAAATAAGATGAACTATCACCCACATGTATGCGAGGCGATGGTTTTTATTTTTGACAAAAAGTAAGATATTTACCAGAAAGGCCATGCCTATAACGAACGAAGCACCACCAATTAACAGACCCATAACTTCTTCTTCCAACGGCACCGAAACCACCTCTTTTGATAAAAAATTCCAGTTATAAAAATTGTAAAATAAATACATTACCATATTCAATGATGAAAAGACATGCACAATTAGCATGTCTTTTATTGGAACAGCTCTTCCCATATGCGTAATTCCGGATTCGTTCTTTCCCATGTTTGTAAATTTTCCGGGCGGTCTTTTCCTACCCAAACGCCGGCTGTCCATTGGTCGGTGATGCCGATGAACCAAAAATCTTTAAATTCGTTAGTCGTTCCCGTTTTTCCACCGACAAACGAAGACTTTGGACGCTTTAATGATTGTGCCGTACCAGTACGAACGACTTCTTGTAGTAACATTCGCATCTTTTTCACAGTTTCTTCCGACCACACGATGGTTCGCTCATCTTTCCAATCATACAGCACGTTTCCTTCTTTGTCCGTTACTTTTCGAATAGCGCGTGCTGGCACATACGTTCCGTTTTGGAAAACGGTGTATGCATCGGTAAGTTCAAGAGGAGAAACCCCGTACGTCAGCCCACCAATCGCAGCAGGAAGCTTCTGATCCATTTCATTCACTCGTGAAAAGGAAAACAAGTTGAAATATTGAAAAGCGGATTTGATTCCCATTTCATGTACCAGCCGAACAGCAGGCGTATTGTAAGACTTAGCAAACGCTTGTAAAAGGGACACCCATCCGTAGGTCGTCCCACCGTAATTTTGAGGACAATACCCTTGATAACAAAATGCACCGACATTTACTCGTTTCGTTAACGGAGGTTGATAGCGCTCAATATAAGGGCCATATACAAGAAGAGGTTTAATGGCAGAGCCAGGTTGACGAAACGCTTGGAAACCACGATGGAAATCGTATTTTTTGTAATGGACTCCACCGGTAATCGCAACAATTTCATGGTTCGTATGGTCAATAACCACTGCTGCTCCTTGAATGCCCGTTCCTTGTAATACTTTTTGGACACTTGCGACGGCTCGTTCTTGAACGGTAGGAAAGAGGGCGGTATGAATATACACACCACTTTCAAGAATGGTTTGCACTCGTTGATCGAGCTCTTCTTGAATGTGTTTGATTTCCGTTTCATCTGTCGCCTCATGGAGACGCGCTGTATATCCCTCTTGTTCGGCAATGAGTTGTTTGAGCTCATGTTCCACGTAAACAGCGTAATCCGGAAACCGATCGACTTTTCTTTTTAGATGGAGCTGAATCGGCTCACGTTTGATTTGTTCACCTTCTTGAGAAGTTAACATGCCGTGCTCCACTAGGAGGTCAATCAGCCGTTCTTGGCGTTGCTTCGTATCGTCAAAATGTTTTAATGGGTTATATTTGCTCGGATTATTCGGAATGGCCGCAAGAAAGGCTTGCTCTCCTTTCGTTAAGTCCGGTACCCTTTTTTGAAAATAAAATTGGGCGGCCGAGCCAATTCCGTATATTCCGTTATGAAAGTAAATGGCATTTAAATAGTACTCTAATATTTGTTTTTTCGTATAAATTTGTTCTAACTGGTAGGCATATAAAATTTCCTGCAATTTTCGTTCGTACGTTTGATCGTGGGACAAATACACGTTTCGAACAAGCTGCTGGGTAATCGTACTTCCTCCTTGTTCGATACCTTGTGTTTTTACATTTGTAATGAGCGCACGGGTAATCGCTAGTAAATCAAACCCTTTATGCTCGTAAAACATATGGTCCTCTGATAGGACGAACAGTTGTTGTAAAAAAAGCGGAATCTCGTCTAACGACACGTACAGACGATTAGTTGGTCCGATTTCTGCAAAAAGTTGGCTGTCCCGGTCGAGCAAATAACTCGTTTCAGGAAGATGGATCGGTTTGAGTGGAAATTTTGTAAATTGTTCAGACTGAACCTTCCGCACTTCCCATTCCTTTTCAAAAAGACGAATTCCTTGGATGAAAAAAATAAGTAAACATCCGGTAATGAAAAACCCTATCCACGTTCTTATATTCATTGTTACTCCTATTTCGTACTTTCATATGGTGATGATAGTCTCTGTTGTTCTTTCATTCCCTTCCATAATAACATGCAGCAGAAGAAAAAGGAGACTTGTCATGTAAAAAACGGAAGAAATGAGAAAATTCTGCTTTTCAATGGTAATGGGTAACCACCTTTTTTAAAAATATTTCGCCTTACTAAATATTTATAACCTGTTTTTGATGTCTATTTCAATATTTTTGCATTTTTCTTTTAAATTAGAAAAATATTTAAAGCGCCCATGATATAATGTTAGATAACAAGGTATTTTGTTCGGCAGGTTGTGACGGTTGTAAATACAACGAAAGTTAGAAGGTGAAGTAGGTGAATGAACAGCAACTCCTTTTTATGGACTTTGAGTTCACGATGGCCGAATCTGGGAAGAGACGAGGATTTGTACCAGAAATTATTGAAGCCGGCATCGTTGTCGTACGTGAAGGAAAAATCGTTGAACAATTTTCATCATTTGTTCAACCCAAACTGTTTCCTAAGTTATCCGAGCGGTGTAAAACTTTTTTAAAGATTTCACAAGAGCAAGTGAATCACGGAATTACGTTTGAAGAATTGTACGAGCAAATGAAAAAATGGGATGAGTTTGGGCCAAGTCGTATTGTTACATGGGGGAACATGGATATGAAAGTCCTTCGTGACCATTGTGAGCGGGAAGAGGTTCCGTTCCCATTGGATGCTCGGTTTATTGATTTATCAATGGAGTATAAACGGTTTTTTGGGGACCGCAATCAAACGGGGTTGTGGAAAGCGATACAGGAATATGGAAAAGAAGGGGTCGGTCATCACCATCGGGCGTTAGATGATGCGTTGACAACGTACCATATTTATCGGTTGTTTGAAAGAGATAAGCAGTATTTGAAAAAATCCGATCCACCGACCATTGGGGACCGCGTCGATTTACAACAATTATTAAATTACATTTCGTTTGGACAATAGCCAAAAAAGCTGTCTCGAAATCAGTTTCGAAACAGCTTTTTTGCTGTTTAAGCAAATGTCAATCGGTACATTAACTCGTATTCTTTTTGAATACTTTGTAAAGCGAGTAAGCTTTTTTCAGCAAACGGTGTGGCTTCTTGTTTTAATTCTTCTTTTAAATGATAAAAAGCTTGTTGCAATGACTCTTTGTAGTCTGGCACTTCACCTTCATACGATTTTACCATTTGTTTAGGGATATTGGCACGTTCGTAATGGGCTAAAGCTTTTCGTTCATGGAAAAAAGGCACATCCACCTGCTTCGGATGGTGTAAATCCCCTTGCATTGGGTGCTTAACCACCGCTAAAATTTTGACAACGAAATGGGACGGGCCTTCATCCGTCACTTCACCAATATATTTTCCGGTTTTGTAAATACAAGTGACAAGATCGTTCGTTTGGATGGCAGACATGTGGAACCTCCTTAAAAAATTGTTTAATTTTATTATGAACGACATGAAGATGGTTCGAAAGTAAAAAATAAGATAAGAAGGGAAGGAATTAAAGCAATGGTTCGAGCGATTGTATTCGTCATTTTACCTTTGATTATGTTATTATCAGGGTGCAAAGAATCTTCGCAGGCAAGCGATGCGGAAATGAAAAATGAAGGAGAAGAAACAATGACAAATGAAGTAATGTATCCACAATTAACTACCGACGTTTTAGAAAACGAAATCGTCGTGGAAATGGTCACTAATCACGGAACAATAACATTAAAATTGTTTCCGGAACATGCACCAAAAGCGGTCGAAAACTTTGTTACCCACAGCAAAAATGGGTACTACAATGGCTTAACGTTTCACCGCGTCATTAAAGATTTTATGATTCAAGGTGGTGACCCAAATGGAAATGGAACAGGTGGCGAAAGTATTTGGGGAGAGCCGTTCGAAGACGAATTTTCCAAAGAATTATTCCATCTTCGTGGGGCGTTATCCATGGCGAATGCTGGTCCAAATACGAACGGAAGCCAATTTTTCATCGTTCAAAACGCAAGCCTAGACCCGAGCTTTAAAGGGCAAATGGAACAAGCGGGCTTCCCGAAAGAAATTATTGAGGCGTATATTGAAAACGGTGGAACACCTTGGTTAGATTTCCGTCATACCGTATTTGGACAAGTAATTGCAGGAATGGACGTTGTAGACAAAATTGCGAACGTATCAACAGGTTTACATGACAAGCCGGTAGAGGACGTTATTATTGAAAAAATGAACGTTGTTCAAGAATAAATGATTTTGAACAAATAAGGGGTTTATCGGAATGTTACAACTCTTTTTATACTTTCCAGAAGATAAATCAGAATATATTCCAGCGACGATTACGATGGCCATTTTTATTATTGCAGCCATCATTACGATGCGGTTCATTATTCGCTACTCGAAAAAAGAAGAAGAGAAAGCAAAACAGTTTGAACAACAACTAAAGAATCAACAAAACGATGATAGCAGTCAGAAATAATCTGGCTGCTTTTTCTTTTGGATGAATATTCCATAATGGTGTAGGCAACAATGGTAGGAGAATCTTGGCATAGGTGGAGGAATGTAACGTGCGAAAGATACTTCCTATCATTGGAGTTACCTTTTTGTTAGCGGCTTGTGCGGAACAACATCCGAAAAAGTTGGATGTAGATATGATGAATCGTGATGGAGATTCATTAGGGAAAATTACGTTAGAAGAACAAGCGGAAGGCGTTTTAGTAAAAGTGGACTTAAAAGGACTCCCTTCAGGTGAGCATGCGATCCATTTTCATAATAAAGGCGTCTGTGAACCACCGGACTTTACATCCGCTGGCGACCATTTTAACCCAGATGAAAAAGATCATGGGCTCTTAAATCCAGAGGGGGCACATGCGGGTGATTTACCTAATCTCATTGTAGAAGATGATGGTACGGTAAAGGTTGAAATTTTGGCTTCCCAAGTGACACTAAAAGAAGGGAAAAACTCCTTATATACAAAAGAAGGAACTTCGATTGTGATACACCAAGAAGCCGATGACGGAATGTCACAACCGGCAGGAAACGCCGGCGAACGAATTGCCTGTGGAGAAATTAGCACTGAAAAAACGGTGAAATAAAAAAGGAGGCTAGATTAACTAGTCTCCTTTTTCGATTTGTCCTAGCGCTTTTTTTAATCGTTCTAATCCCTCCAGTAGTTGGGATCTTGGTGTAGCGACATTCATGCGGACAAATCCTTCGCCGCCAGGACCGAATTTTTCTCCGGGTTCCAAAGCGAGGTGTCCTTTTTGCACAAGGATTCGATGCAATTCTTTTGGACTGAGTCCGAGTTTTCGACAATCAATCCAAACTAAATACGTTCCCTCCGGTGGTATGACGGTCAACGCAGGAAGATGTTGTTCGATGAACGTTTTTACTAATTGAATATTTTCATATAAATAGCCTAATAATGCATCTAGCCAGTCATCCCCGTACCGATATGCTGCCTCTAATGCCACAATGCCCATGGTGTTTAATGTAAAATAGCCTTGGCGTTTCATTTGCTGACCGATGAGAGTTCGTAAGCGCTTGTTTGGGATAATCATAGCAGATGCTTGCAAACCAGCTATGTTGAACGTTTTACTTGGGGAAACCAGTGTAATGACTTGTTCTCTCCATTCAGGAAACGAGGCGATAGGTATATGTTTGTGGGGTGGAAAAGTAAGGTCTGCATGGATTTCATCAGATAAAATCGTTACATCGTATTGTTGGCACAGCTTTCCGATTTTTTTGAGTTCTTCTTTCGTCCATACGCGACCGACTGGATTGTGGGGACTACAGAATAAAAATAGCTTGACTCCTGCTTGAAGCTTTTGTTCGAAGTCAGCAAAATTGAATTCGTACGTATTACACTTAAACACTAATGGATTATTGATGAGCTTTCTTCCGTTTAGCTTAATCATGTCAAAAAACGGATGATACACCGGTGCTTGAATAAGCACGCTATCTCCTGGTTCGGTTAATGCTTGAATGCAGGAACTAATGGCCGGAACCACACCGATATGGTAGACGAGCCATTCGGTCGAAATGTTCCAATGGTGACGTCGTTTCATCCATTGTTGAACCGCTTGGCTCGCTTTTTCAGGAACGTGCGTGTAGCCGAAAATGCCATGTTGCAACCGGTCTTGTAAGGAATCTAGCACTTCTTGCGGCGGACGAAAGTCCATATCTGCCACCCACATCGGTAATAGATCTTCTTTTCCAAACATTGTTTTCATTAGATCCCATTTGACGGAAGCTGTTTGTTTTCGCAGAATCACTTCATCAAAATTGAATCGCTTTGCCAATTTGCATCATTCCTTTTCAACATCTTCTTACTGTTATGATAAAATAAGGTGTCAGAAAGACCAAATAAAAAGGTGATGCGCTTTGGATATTCAACAATTAAATTTACGTCTTGTTGAAGCGTTAAAAAAATGGGATCCTTTTCAGTTAGGAGAGGATTTTTACGATACGGAAATTGTTGATGTCGTTCAAGAAGTACATCAATTGGACGATGCCAACCAATTAGCGAAAGAGATTCAGCGTATTTATGAATTTTCCTTTGAACAAGTCATTCCATTGGAAGCCTGCATTCAAATCGCCAAGAAATTGCTATTAATTAAAGAAAAACAAAGCTGTGAATTGTAAATTAAAGGTAGCCTTATTAAAGGCTCTTTTTTTTTTTTTGAACAACAGATAAGAGCAAAATCTTTTTGTTCAAGGAAAAATTGTTACAAATTAAGAGAAAACATCCTACCGAGTAACATTTATCCTAAACCAATCGCATCTTTTTGAAAAAAGGTTTGAATGTACCGCTGTATTTCGTTTGGTTTTTCTTCTGGCAGCAGGTGACCAGTATTTTCTAACACGACAAGCTGTGCGTTCGTTAAATCTTGGGCTAACCGTTCACCGACATGAAGTGGAACGACGCGATCTTCTTTTCCCCAGATAAGAAGACACGGCGTTTGAATACGATTTAACTCTTGTTTTGGTAAATCGCCTTCCCGGTCGCGAATCATTTTATTTAAAGCCACAAATATATCGTTTTCTAAAAACGGTTGGATATAGCCAAATACCATTTCATCATCAATGAGCGAATGGTCACAGACACAATTTTGTAATTTGGACAGAATGCCTTTTCTAGCTATATGAAATTTGACAAACAAATGAAAATACGGGAGGTAGCTTGAAAGGATAATGGGGACTCGAGCCCTTTTCATATAGCTTGTACTACATAAGAGAACGCCTTTTTCAACGAAGGACGGCTCTAACGTCATCATGTTTAAGGCGATTTGTCCTCCCATGGAATGGCCGATGACATACGCCTTTTGAATGCCTAAGTAATCAAGCAGTTCTAAAACCGTTTTCGCTAAATTTTTATACGAATACTTATATTTATCACATTTACCGCTTTTTCCGAATGGAGGAAGATCAATGGATATGACATTGTAATGGTCTGTTAATGAAGGAATCAGGCGCCGGAAAGTAAAACTCGATGAAAGAAATCCATGAATTAACACAACGTATTCGTCAGATAACGCTTTCTCGTATTTTTCATAATATACGTCAATATTGTTTATGTGTGCTATCTGTTCAATCGTTGCTGTCATTTATCTTTCACTCCCCCATGAAAAATTGTGGCTCTCTGTCAATTGTGGTGGTGCAAATATTTCCAATACTCTCTCTTTGGAAGGAATGTAGGTTAACCTAC